>CABUAW010000004.1 GCA_902489645.1 uncultured Lachnospiraceae bacterium
GCCTAAACTACGCCGATTCTCTCACATAAATGTTTTCTTACGGAACCACGCCTTTGCTGCTGTCCTTTATATTAATGGCGGGGATGACGGCCTGCGTGAACCAATACCCGGAGGGCGCCGCCTCCGAAGCCGGAGAATATCTAGTGGAAGGTTCTACGGCAAAGAAAAAAGCGGGGGAAAATCCCCGGATTGTCGTAACCAGCGCGGCAACCTGCGACATTATGGAACGGTTGAATCTGGACCTGGTGGGACGTCCGACGGAAATGACGACGCCGCTTCCGGAACGCTACACGTCGGATGAATCCATTGTGGACATTGGAAGCCCTATGGCGCCGGATATGGAGAAGATTAAATCTCTCGAAGCGGATTATGTCATTTGTCCGGCGACGCTTCAGCCGGCTTTTGAAAGCCAGTTTCAGGATGCGGGCCTGCCATATTTATTTATTAATCTGAAAAGTGTTCAGGGACTGTATAAATCCATTGAACAGCTTGGAAGCATATTTGACCGTCAGGAGGAGGCGGAAGCCTGCGTCGCCGAATTTAAAGAAATCTATAATGAATATCACGAGAAGCATGGCGACAGAACCGGACCGACGGTACTTATTTTAATGGGAATACCGGGAGCCTACATTGTGGCGACACCCAACTCCTATGTGGGGAATCTGGTGGCGCTGGCCGGCGGGCAGAATGTCTATGCCGACGAGACAGAAGAATTTATTCAGGCAAATACGGAGGATATGAAAAACCGGGACCCGGATATTATTTTGCGCTGTGCCCATGCCATGCCGGATGTGGTGCGGGATATGTTTTCAAAAGAGTTTTCGACCAATGATATCTGGAAGCATTTCAGGGCCGTTGAAGAGGGGCGGGTTTATGACCTGACCTATGATAATTTTGGTATGAGCGCCAAATTTAATTGGCCCGATGCACTCGAAGAATTGGAACCTTACTTATATGGTGATGAATCATGAAAAATAAACGAAATAAAACAATCCTTTCATTTGTCGTTGTACTGCTCCTTCTTATAGCTATGTTTTTTCTGGCTATCAATCTGGGAAGTTTAAAAATCGGCTTTGGACAAATGCTCAGAGGATTGTTTGTAGAATATGACAAAGATGTGGCGACGGTCTATGACCTGAGATTTCCCCGGGTGATTATCGCCATGTTTGCCGGGGCAGCTCTGGCCGTATCCGGCGTTTTATTTCAGGCGGTGATGAAAAATCCGCTGGCAGACCCGGGAATTATAGGCATCTGCAGCGGCGCGGAGTTTGTGGCGACCTTAATTACGGCGTTATTGCCGCAGTATTTATTTTTTACACCGATTGCGGCATTTATCGGCGGCTGCGGCGCATTTTTTCTGGTATATACCCTGTCCTGGAAGGACGGACTGAATCCGCTTCGGATGATTTTAGTCGGTGTGGCGGTAAACGCGGTTTTTTCAGGATTAAGCTCGGCCATGGGGACAAGCATGTTCGGCGGAAATATTTCAAGTGCGGCAACGACGCTCAGCGGAATGATTTCCATGAAAACCTGGGCCGATGTTAAAATACTGGTCGGATATGTGGTTGTCGGTCTGCTGTTATCCCTTTTAACTATCCGGGCCTGTAACCTGATGGCTTTGAAAGATGCGACGGCCGGGGCTTTAGGCGTCAATGTTCATCGGAACCGCCTTCTTGTATCTACCGTGGCCGTGCTGTTAGCGTCAATTTCTACGGCGGTGGTTGGTACCATTGGCTTTCTTGCCCTCATTGTTCCACATATGGGACGATATTTTGTGGGCAGCGACCATAAACGTCTGATTCCTTTTTCTATGGTTTTCGGGGCGTTGGTACTGCTGATTGCGGATACATTGGGAAGAACGATTGCCATGCCTTATGAGATTTCTCCGGGAATCATTATGAGCGTTCTGGGCGGTCCTTTCTTTATTTTCCTGTTGAAGAGAGGAGGACGTACCTATGGTGATTAAACATTTGTGTTTTGCCTATGGGTCAAAACCGATTATTACGGATTTGAACTTTACAATCCGGGAAGGTCGGGTGACGACGATTCTGGGACCGAATGGCTGCGGAAAGACAACGCTGTTCAAGCTTTTGACCCGGGAGCATTTTCCGGCCAAAGGCAGCGTTTACATACAGGAACGCAATATCTACGGCTTAGACCGGAGGGATTTTGCCCGGGGCGTGGCTATTATGCAGCAGAATAATACGTCAACCGAAGATATTACGGTAGAAGAGTTGGTGGCCTTCGGACGGACGCCCCATCAGAAATTTTACGGCGGACGGACAAAAAAGGATGATGAAAAAATCCGAAGAGCCATGGAAATAACAAATGTCTATAAGCACAGGGAACGGGCGATGGGAACCCTTTCCGGCGGACAGAAACAGAGGGTGTGGTTGGCGATGGCGCTGGCCCAGGACCCGAAATATTTATTTTTGGATGAGCCGACGACCTATCTGGATATCCGGTATCAAATACAGATTTTGGAGATGGTGAGACGGCTGAACAGGGATTATGGCATGACGATTATTATGGTACTTCATGATATCAATCAGGCCATCGATTACAGCGACGAAATTATCTGCATGAAGGATGGACGGATTTTGTGCGCCGGAAAACCGGAAGATGTCATTACCCGGGAAAATATGCGGGCGCTGTATGATATTGATATGGAAGTGGTGCGTTTCAGAGGCCGAAAGCATGTATTTGCCGAAAGTCCGGCCGCTTTGGAAAGCATTGAAGATGAGGAGGATGAAAGCGATGATGATTAAACCATGGCTGATTCGTATTGTCGGAAAAACCCGGCAGTATATTGCCGTCAATGTACTGGCAAACTGGATTGGACTTTTGGCCAACGTGGTCGTTATTTTTTCCATCGCCGGATTGTTGGAGGCCCTTTTTAACGGTACTTATTCACAGGCGGCAGGGCAGCGGACGCTGATGTACGCTCTGGCGGCTATTGCCGTGCGAATTCTATGTGCATTGGTATCCGCCAATATGTCTTTTCATGCGTCCGATGAGGTCAAACGGATTTTGCGGGAGCGGATTTATAAAAAGCTTTGCAGCCTTGGCCTTTCTTATAATGAAAAAATAGGCACATCGGAGGCGGTTCAGGTAGCCGGCGAGGGTGTGGACCAGTTGGAGATTTATTTTGGAAGTTATTTGCCGCAGCTTTTTTACAGCTTGCTGGCGCCGTTGACTCTCTTTGTCATTTTTATGAATATCAGCGTCATGGCGGCGGTTGTTCTGCTTATCTGCGTTCCTCTGATTCCGGTGGCGATTATGGGCGTGCAGAATATCGCCAAACGTCTTTTAAAAGAATATTGGGGTGTTTATGCCGACCTTGGCGGCACCTTTTTAGATAATGTTCAGGGGCTGACTACATTGAAGATTTATGAGGCGGATGAAAAACGGCATGAATTAATGAATGAACAGTCGGAAAATTTTCGCCGGATTACCATGCGGGTTTTATACATGCAGTTAAATTCCATCACGGTGATGGACGTCATTGCCTACGGAGGGGCGGCGGCCGGAATTATCATTTCCGTACTGGAGTACCAGAGGGGGCATATCTCTCTGAGCGGCGCCATTGTCATCATTCTTTTATCGGCGGACTTTTTCATTCCGCTGCGCCAGTTGGGTTCCTTCTTCCACGTGGCCATGAATGGCATGGCGGCCAGTGATAAAATGAAGGCGCTTTTTGATATGGAAGATGAGGAAGGCGGACAGGCCGGATTCCCGGAAGGGGAGTGGCAGACAAGCTTTTCGGAGGTGGACTTTTCCTATGATGAAAGCCGTCAGATTTTGGATAAAATATCGATGGAAATTCCGCCAAAAGGTTTCGTCTGTCTTGTGGGTGAGAGCGGCTGTGGGAAAAGTACGATTGCCGCCCTTCTCACCGGCGTAAAAAAAGGCTACAAAGGTCATATTCGTGTGGGGGACACGGAGCTGTCCCAGACCAGCGAGGCGGCCATTATGGAACATATGACACTGGTTAATCACAATGCCTACCTGTTTAAAGGAACTGTGCGGGAAAATCTCCGGATGGCGGCGCCAAAGGCAACGGATGCGGAAATGATTCGGGCCATTAAGGACGCCAATGTTTATGATTTCCTGATGAGTGAAGATGGGCTGGATACGATGATTGCCGAACAGGGACAGAATTTAAGCGGCGGTCAGCGTCAGCGAATTGCTTTGGCGAGGGCGCTGCTCCATGATACGCCAATGTATATTTTTGATGAGGCGACCAGTAATATTGATGTAGAAAGTGAAGAGATGATTATGGAAACCATTCATCGACTGGCAGGGGTTAAAACGGTACTTCTCATATCCCATCGACTGGCAAATGTGGTGGATGCCGATAAAATCTATGTCATGGACAAAGGAAAAATCAAAGAGGCCGGTACCCACGCTGAATTGATGATGAGAAATGGATTGTATAAATCTCTTTATCAGAGCCAGAGGGATTTGGAAAATCTGACGGCGGAACAAAGCCGGGAGGGTTTGGAAAATCTGGCGGTGAAAGGCGGTGCGGCTTAATGGAAAATTTTAAGAATCCGACGGGAAGCCGCCGGACCGGCGTGCAGGTTATGAAGAAGCTCATCGGTTTGGTACGTCCGTTAGCGTCGGTCATGGTACTGGCCGTATTTTTAGGTGTCAGCGGATTTTTGTGTGCGATTTTTCTAAATGTGTTCGGCGCGGAGGCGCTGGCCCAGGTACTCGGTTTTTATACGGGTTCCTCGTTAAAGCTGCTTTTTGCTATGGTGGTCGTATTCGGCGTGCTTCGCGGAATTCTTCATTATGGGGAACAGTTATGCAATCATTATATTGCTTTTCATATTCTGGCAATTATCAGAGATAAGATTTTTGGCGCGCTGCGCCGCCTTTCCCCGGCAAAGCTGGAAACAAAGGAAAAAGGCAATCTGATATCCATTATTACCAGCGATATAGAATTATTGGAGGTTTTTTATGCCCATACGGTATCTCCGATTTTAATTGCGATTATCACAAGTATAATTATGCTTGTATTTTTCAGCAGAATCCATCCGATGATGTGTCTGGTGGCCCTGTGCGGTTATCTGCTCATTGGCTTATTTATGCCGTGGCTTATTTCAAATATCGGACGGGAGGCCGGAAGTGCTTATCGTAATGAATTCGGTGATTTTGACAGCTTCTTTCTGGACAGCCTGCGGGGTCTTCGGGAGATGATTCAGTTCGGACGGCAGAAGGAGCGGCTGTCGGAGATTGGAGACCGAACCCGCTCGCTGAGCGGCAAACAGAAACGGATGAAATTTTATTCGGGGCTGAGTATTGCACTGACAGGTTTTATCGTATCGGCATTTTCGTTGATAATGCTGTTTTTGGGAATTCATCTTTACCAGCAGGGAGCGATTGATTTTAAAGGTGTTCTTGTGGGGACGGTGGCAATGATGAGTTCCTTCGGGCCGGTCATTGCTCTGTCGGGACTGGCAAATAACCTGCTGCATACCTTTGCCAGCGGCAACCGGGTACTGGATATCCTGGAAGAGACGCCGGTGGTAGAGGAGGTTACGGACGGCCTGGATGCGGCCTTTGAAGGCGCTGCGGCCAGGAACGTATCCTTTGCCTATGGCGACGAGAAAATCCTGAAGGATTTCAATGCGGAATTTCCAAAAGGAAAGATTATCGGAATTAACGGGCCGAGCGGATGCGGAAAATCGACATTTTTAAAGCTGCTCATGCGGTTTTGGGATGTGGATGCAGGAAGTATATCTCTTTCCGGCACGGATGTGCGCAAGCTGAATACAAAATGTCTGAGAGGGATGGAAGGCTTTGTCACCCAGGATACCCAGCTATTCAATGACACAATTGAAAATAATCTGCGGATTGCCAGGCCAAAGGCCAGCCACGAGGCGATTGTCCAGGCGGCAAAGGAGGCTTCGCTCCACGATTTCATTATGTCTCTGGAAAAGGGCTATGAGACCAGTGTCGGCGAGCTGGGAGACCGTTTAAGCGGCGGTGAACGGCAGAGAATCGGAATCGCCAGGGCCTTTCTCCATGAAGCGCCGTTTCTGCTGCTGGATGAACCGACCAGTAATCTGGACAGCTTAAACGAGGCGATTATTTTGAAATCCCTTGTGGAAAAGCGCGAAGGGAAAACAATTATTCTCGTATCCCACAGAAAGTCTACGATGGGAATTGCAGATACGGTGTATTCGATGGAAAATGGCCGGGTGAAGGAGGCATAAATGAAGCGCATGGTAAATGCCGTTTTTGCGGTATTGGGATTGATTTTTTTCGGACTGGCCGTAGCGGGAGCGGTGCTTCCGGTGCTTCCCACGGTGCCCTTTTTACTGGCGGCGGCCTTTTGTTTTGCCAGAGGTTCGAAAAGATTTAACAAATGGTTTCGGGAAACAAAGCTTTACAAGGCCAATCTGGAAAACTATGTCCGCCATAAAGCGCTGACAGTGCGGGAGAAGCGGCGGATTCTCATTTTGATGACCGTAATGATTGGCGTGGCCGGGATTTTCATGGACCGTTTATGGCTTCGGGTTTTATTGGCGGCTGTCTTAGTGGTACACTACTGGCTGTTTCTCTGTCATATACCAACCATGCCGGAAGAAGCATCCGGAACATTTTCAGAAGAGAAAGAGGAAAAATGTGATGACGGAAAATAAAGCGATTGTGGAAATCAGCGGACTGGTGAAAAACTATGGAAAGCTCAGAGCGCTGGACGGACTGAATCTGACGATTCGGGAAGGGGAAATTTTCGGGTTTCTGGGGCCAAACGGTTCGGGAAAAACGACGGCCATGAACTGTATGCTGGCATTGCTTTCCTATGATGAAGGCCGGGTGAAGATTTTTGGAAAAGATATGAAGCCATCCAGCTATGATATTAAACGGAATATCGGGGTCGTACCGCAGAATGTGGCTGTTTTTAAGGATTTTAATGTTCGGGAGAATATTGATTATTTCTGCGGGCTTTATGTAAAGGACAAAAAGGAACGGCGGGCGTTGGTGGATGAAGCCATTGAATTTGCAGGGCTGCAGGATTTCGTCAAGTTCCGTCCGAAAAAGTTGTCCGGCGGTCTGCTGCGCCGGCTGAATCTGGTCTGCGGCATTGCGCATAAACCGAAATTGATTTTGCTGGACGAACCGACGGTGGCGGTGGACCCTCAGAGCCGGAATAAAATTTTGGAGGGTATTCAGGCGTTAAACCGGAATGGCTCCACAATTATTTATACAACCCATTATATGGAAGAGGTCGAAGAAATCTGTACCCGGGTGGTTATCATGGACCATGGGAAGATTCTGGCGGAGGGAACGACGGAGGAATTGAAAAATCAGGTATCGGTGGAACATGTTCTTTCCAAGCTTCCGACATTAAATGAAGTGTTCCTTGAAATTACCGGAAAGGATTTGAGGGATTAAAAATGACGAAATATCATATACTCCTGAATCTCAGAGAGAAAACAATGGTTTTCTGGACGCTGGCCTTTCCGCTGCTGCTCGGACTGTTTTTCTATTTTGGTATCGGCGGTATTGATGAGGCGTCGATGTTTCAGGCGATTCCTGTGGCGGTGCTGGAAGGGGAAATATCGGAGGATACGGAAGGAAATACGCCCGGACTTTGGAACTCCGGTCAGATGTTTCAGGAGTTTCTGGAAGGAATTTCCGGGGAACTCATTGAAATTTACCGGATGGAGCCGGAGGCGGCGGCGATGGCTCTGGAAGAGGGGGAAATTTCCGGGATTTTTGATAACCGGGGGGATACGCCCCAATTAACCCTGGGGGCCAGCGGCATTGAAGAAAGCCTGTTAAATGCATTGATGGACGGATATCACCGTCAGGTGTCGATTCTTGAGGATGTGCAAAAAAACGCAGAGGTAACGCCGGATAAACTGTCAGAGATGATGGCGGCCATGAAGGACAGCGCTTCCGACTATGTGAAAGAAGTGTCTTTGGGCGGGCGTGAGGTTTCCTCCGTGTCCCCTTATTATTTCGCACTGGTGGCTATGGCCTGCCTGTACATGTGCTTTTTGGGAGAAACGGCGGCAAAAAGAACGCAGGCCAATATATCTGAAATAGGAAAACGTATCTGTGTTTCTCCGGTACATCGTTTAAAAATAGTTGTATCGAATGGTGTGAGCGCCTATGTGATATCTCTTGTAAATATAACATTGATTATGGCGTTTTTAATAAAGGTCGTTCATGGCATTGATATCAGCGTCCATCCCGGATATGCGGTATTGACGTGTATGCTGGGCTGTCTGATTGGCGTCACCTTCGGCGTTTTAATCGAGAGTATCGGTAAGTGGAGCCAGAATATAAAATCGGCGATTTTGATTGGCGCTTCCATTTTCTGTGCATTTTTGGCCGGCCTGATGATTGGAAGCATGAAGGATATTATCGAAAAGCATGTTCCGGTGATTAACCGGATAAATCCGGCGGCCCTGATTGCGGATTCCTTTTACTGTATCTGCGTTTATGATGATATGGAACGGCTGCGCCTGAATCTTTTGATTATGGGGATTATAAGTCTGCTGTTTTTGCTGGCCGCATGGCTGATGACGGGGAGGGTTCGATATGACAATCTTTAGAGGTTATTTAAAAGGAGCCATCCGTCAGAGAGCGGTAATTATCCTGTATCTGATAATATTTCTGGGGCTTGGAACGATGATGACCATGTCCATGGATGAAAACAGCGCCGGAAATTATCAGGCGGAGGTATTGCAGATAGCGGTAATCGACCGGGACCATACGGCGGCTTCCGAAGGATTGGTTCAATATTTGTCCGCCTCACAGGAGCTTGTTCCTTTAGAGGATGACCGGAAAGTGCTTCAGGAAGAGATGTATTACGGAAATATTCAATACGCTCTGATTATTCCGGAGGGCTTTCAGGAAAAGCTGTCAGCGTCCGTTCATTTGACGGAGGACGAGGCGGCGGGCGGCCTGTTGGAAGGTACAGGACGGCCCGGTTCCAATCAAAGCTATTATGCGAAGCAATTGGCGGAAAGTTATCTGTCCGGCCTTACGCTTTACCTGAAAGCCGGCTATAGCGCCCGGGAGGCCGTCGAAGCCATGGCCAGTCTGGACAATACGGAGGCTGTGGTCGCTATGGCGGAGGGGAGCAGCGCCATGAGTAAGGTGGCCGGAACCTTCCAGTATCTGCCCTATGTTTTAACGGCTCTGTCCTGCTATGTTATCGGCTTTGTCGTACTGGAATATCAAAAGGCGGATATCCGCCGCAGATTGGCCGTGTCGCCCGTCAGCTTTGCAGGACGCCTGTTCCAGATGCTTCTGGCTTTTGCGGTCATTGGCCTTTGTTTTTATATCATGAGCTTTGTCATGGTCGGGCTCATGAATTTCGGACAGATTTTTGATACGCCGAATATGCTTTATTACGGTTTGAATGTATGCGTCATGGTTTTGGTTGGACTGTCCATTGCCTTTCTTGTTGTGCATCTGGCCGGGACAGGCAATGGAGTGAATGGGCTGGCTAATGTTATAGCCCTTGGCATGAGCTTTATATGCGGCGTATTCATACCGGATTCCATGCTCAGCTCATCGGTAAGAAATATTGCAAAATTTTTACCCGTGTACTGGTATGAGCAAAACAATACGATTCTTGGGACACATACCCTTCTGAGCGACGGTATGATTGACAAATTGTGGGAAGGGTATAGACATCAGGCTTTATTTGCCCTGATTGTTTTGGCAGCGGCAATACTTATAAAAAAAGCGAAAGACAGGTAGCGGACAGGAGGAAAGAAATGAAAAGAAGTCCATGGAAGAAGTATATGGCAGGTATTCTTGCCATCGGAATGTTGGCTCTCCAGCCGGGGATGGCCTATGCCGAAGAAACCGAAGTGGCCGCCAGTGCCGGGGAATATACCCAGGCCCTTGATGAAAACGGGGTAATGCAGCCAATTTCAGAACAGGTTCAGGTTATGATTGCAGAAGGCCTGGTTTATATGGAGCCGGCGGCCGGATATCTCTATGAGGTGCAGAGCGGAAAAAAAGTTCATCCGGTGACCGGAACTATCATTGAGGATATTTGTGAGGTCCCGGAGAGCGCCGAGACGGAAGAAACGCCGGAGAGCGCCGAGACGGAGGAAACGCCGGAGAGCGCCGAGACGGAAGAAACACCGGAGAGCGCCAAGGCCGAAGAAACGCCGGAGAGCGCCGAGACCGAAAAAGCACCGGAGGGCGCCGAGACGGAAGAGACGCCGGAAAGCAGCAAAACAGAAAAAACGCCGGAAGACAAAGAATCTGCTAAGGAAACCGAAGAGGTTTTGGAAACGGAAAAACCGGAAGAAATTGAAGAAACCGAACAGGCCGGCCAAAAGCCAGTGGATGCTTTTGAAAGCTTTCTGGCCTCTGCCGAGTTTTCTAAAATACAGGACCGGATTCAGTATAATGTGACGGTTCCGATTGAGGGCCTTCCGTCCTTTATCACCCAGGAAATGGTTGTCGGCGCCCTGAAGTGTCAGGATGAGATGGGATATCCGGCTTCGGTGACCATTGCCCAGATAATTCAGGAATCCGGCTTTGGTTCTTATGGTCCCGGAGGGGATGAAAAAGAGGGACTGTCCTATCTGGCCTTTCAGTATTGCAACTTATTTGGAATAAAGGGGACGGGGACGGCCGGAAGTGTGGATATGAAGACGCTGGAAATGACCGGGGACGGCAGCCTTTATCTGACGAGTGCCGCTTTCAGGGCCTATCATACATACACGGAGGCCATTGAGGACCGGGGACGGCTGATTCAGGATTATTATTCGGACCTGATTCAGGATGTGACGGATGCCAATACATTTGCGGTGCGTATTGGAAGCCGTTGGGCGACGGATACCGGTTACGGAAAAAGCCTCATACGGCTGATGGAGACCTATGACCTTTATCGGCTGGACGACCTGACACTGAATGACTTCTCCGCAATGATTGGAAGATTTGCCAATCCATGCCCGGGGGCTGTCATAACAAGTACCTTCGGATATCGGACGTTTGACAACGCCTTCCATAAAGGACTTGATTTGGGTACGGGTTCGGAAAATATTCCGACCTATGCCGCAGAAAGCGGAACGGTTATATTTGCGGGTTACAGCAGTTCTGCGGGAAATTATATTATCATTGACCATGGTGACGGATTAGTAACGAAATACATGCACCATGCGGAAATTTATGTGACTGAGGGCCAGCATGTGGAAAAAGGCCAGCAGATTGGCTTATCAGGAACGACCGGAGATTCCACCGGAAATCATCTGCATTTTCAGGTAGAAGAAAATGGGGTGGCCAAAGACCCGGCGATTTACCTTCTGGATGAGGGAAATGGTCAGATTTTGGCGATGCATCCGGCGAAAAAGGCGGCACAGGTTCTTATGCCGATGCATTTTGAACTTTCCAGCCTTAAATTGCCGGAAATTTAAAGTAGAGATAAATGTAAATAAAACTTCTTTTTTAAAAAACCCCGACGGTTCATTGTTGAAAATCCGTCGGGGTTGTTGTTAAAAATAAATGATTCAATTAGCAAACGCCCTGTGCAAGCATAGCGTCAGCAACCTTCTTGAATCCGGCAATGTTAGCGCCGGCTACGAAGTCGTCTTCTACGCCGTAAGCCTTAGCGGCGTCATCGATATTATGGAAGATATTTACCATGATACCGCGGAGTTTTTCGTCAACTTCTTCGAAGCTCCAGCTTAAACGCATGCTGTTCTGGGACATTTCCAATGCGGAAGTTGCAACACCGCCGGCGTTGGAAGCTTTACCAGGAACGAAATAAATTTTGTTTGCCTGGAGATATTCGGTAGCCTCAAGGGTTGTAGGCATGTTAGCGCCTTCAGCGACAACCTTGCATCCGTTGGCAACGAGTGCTTTTGCGTCGTCCAGATGAAGTTCATTCTGTGTTGCACATGGCAGAGCAACGTCGCAAGGAACTGTCCATACGCCTGTACCTTCATGGTAAACAGCTTCCGGATGTTTTTCAACATATTCCTTGATACGTCCGCGGCGTACCTCTTTAATATCTTTGACAAGGTCAAGGTCGATGCCGTTTGCATCATAAATCCAGCCGTTGGAATCGCTGAGAGTAACAACCTTAGCGCCGAGCTGAGTTGCTTTTTCCGTAGCGTAGATAGCTACGTTGCCGGCACCGGATACGGCAACTGTTTTGCCTTCCAGTGTGTCGCCCTTGCATTTTAATAATTCGTCTACAAGATAAACGAGACCATAACCGGTAGCTTCTGTACGGGCGAGGGAACCGCCGTAGGTCAGGCCCTTACCTGTAAGAACACCTTCGGAGAGGTTACGGATACGTTTATACTGTCCATAGAGGAAACCAATCTCACGTCCGCCAACACCGATATCACCGGCCGGAACATCTGTATCAGCACCGATATGACGGCACAGCTCTGTCATAAAGCTCTGGCAGAAGGCCATAACTTCACGGTCCGATTTACCTTTTGGGTCGAAGTCGGAACCACCTTTACCGCCGCCGATTGGAAGACCTGTCAGAGAGTTTTTGAAAATCTGTTCAAAACCAAGGAATTTAATAATGCTCAGGTTTACAGACGGATGGAAACGAAGTCCGCCCTTGTATGGTCCGATGGCGCTGTTGAACTGTACGCGGTAACCACGGTTGACCTGAACCTTGCCGTTATCATCTACCCACGGAACGCGGAACATAATTACACGTTCCGGTTCTACGATACGTTCCAGAAGAGAAGCATCCTGATATTTTGGCTCATTATCTACAACCAGTTTCAGAGAATTCATAACTTCTGTAACGGCCTGGATAAATTCCGGTTCATTCGGATTCTTTTTGATGACACTTTCAATGATGTTGTCAGTATAGGACATAAGATTTTTCCTCCTTGAATAGTTGTGTTAAATTTTAGTGCAATTATAGTATAGATTTTTTGGAAATTCAATACTTTAATGGAATAAAATTGAAAAAAATGTAAAACGAAGTATTAAATAATACATCGTGTATTGATTCGTATTGAAAAGTCGAAAATTGCGAAAAATTTTGCTTTATTTATTGATATTTTAGTGTATAATGAAAATATCTGCAAGCGCATCTAATTTTAATTTTCCCAGAAAGTAGAAAGAATATGTACATAATTTAAGGAGGATACTTATGAACGAAAAGTACGCAACTTTGTCGCTGGTTCAATTAAAAGAACTGGCAAAATCACAGGGTGTAAAAAATGTATCCACAATGAGAAAAGCGCAGCTGGTTCAACTGATGGCTGAACTGGAAGAAAAATATAATAAAGAAAAAAGCGAGAACCGTGAGGATAAGAAGAGCGAAAGCCGTGAGGATAAGAAGGGCGAGAATCGTGAAGATAAGAAGAGCGAGAGCAGCGAAGAAAAGAAGGGCGAACATCCGGCAGAACCGGCCGGGGACGGGAACGACACCCGTATGGACAGTTCCCTTGAAGCCTTAGACAGCGGTCAGATAGCCCACGGAATATTGGAGGTGTTGTCCGACGGTTATGGCTTCATCCGGTGTGAAAATTATCTGCCGGGACCGAATGACGTTTATGTCTCACCGGCCCAGATTCGGCGTTTTAATATGAAAACCGGTGATATTATCGCAGGAAATATCCGGGTAAAAACTCAGAATGAAAAGTTCAGCGCATTGCTGTATGTAAAATCTGTCAATGGATTTCATCCGGGGGAAGCTACCCGGCGTATGAATTTTGAAGATATGACGCCGATTTTCCCGAAAGACAGGATTCGGCTTGAAACGGTACGCTCCAGTGTACCGATGCGGATTATGGACCTGGTATCCCCGATTGGCAAGGGGCAGCGAGGGATGATTGTGGCGCCGCCGAAAACGGGAAAGACAACATTGTTAAAGCAGATTGCAAAAGCGGTAACGGCCAATCATCCGGATATGAATCTGATTATTTTGCTGATTGACGAGCGGCCGGAGGAAGTGACAGATATTCGGGAGTCGATTATCGGTAAAAATGTGGAGGTTATCTATTCAACCTTTGACGAACTGCCGGAGCATCACAAACGGGTATCCGAGATGGTACTTGAGCGGGCGAAACGCCTGGTGGAACACAAAAAGGATGTGGTTATCCTTTTGGACAGCATTACACGTCTGGCCAGGGCCTACAATCTGACCGTTCCGCCAAGCGGGCGGACACTGTCCGGCGGTCTTGACCCGGCGGCGCTATATATGCCGAAGAAATTTTTTGGAGCGGCCCGGAATATGAGGGAAGGCGGAAGCCTGACCGTTCTTGCAACGGCCCTTGTGGAGACCGGAAGCAAGATGGACGATGTTGTTTATGAAGAATTTAAGGGCACGGGCAATATGGAGTTGGTGCTTGACCGAAAGCTTTCGGAAAAGCGGATTTTCCCGGCCGTGGATATTGCACGTTCCGGAACGCGGCGGGAGGAATTGCTTCTGTCCAGAGAAGAGCTGGACGCCTCTTATGCGATGCGTAAAGCCCTGAACGGCATGAAATCCGATGAGGCTTTGGAGCGGATTCTTGATATGTTTATGCACACCGAGGATAATAAAGCCTTTGTTTCCATGATGAAACGGACAAAGATATTTTGACGGAAAGAAGCGGATATTTAATGCAGATTTTCGTTAAAGAATTTTGAAAAAAAGCTTGAAAGCAGAGAACAACCATGCTATAATGAGAAAGCTGTTTTTATAATGAAAAAAATTGATTCGTCAGTTTTATAATTTATAATGAGAAAGTTTGAGCGAGGTGAAAAACATGAGAGAAGGAATTCATCCAAAATATTATCAGGCAAAAGTAACTTGCAACTGCGGTAATGAATTTGTAACCGGTTCAACAAAACCAGAAATTCACGTAGAAATTTGTTCTAAATGCCATTCTTTCTATACAGGTCAGCAGAAAGCTGTTGCAGCTCGTGGCCGTATTGATAAATTCAATCGTAAGTATGGTATTACTCAGGAATAAGAGGAATGTTACAGGTAAGGTTGAGGTTTTTTTAAAATCTCAACCTATTTTTCTATAGAGGTATGACATTATGAAATATGCAAATATTGGCGGACAGGCTGTTATGGAGGGAATTATGATGCGTCATAAAGACCGGTATGCAGTTGCTGTCCGTAAAGAAAACCATGAAATCGAAGTAAAGTCAGATACGCATGTCAGCTATGGACAGAGGTTTCATGTTTCCGGGATACCTATTGTCCGCGGCGCATTTGCCTTTGTAGATTCCCTTGTCCTTGGAATGACGACGCTGACCTGGTCCGCTTCTTTTTTTGAAGAAGAACCGGCGCAGACGCCTGCGGACGGAGGAAAGAAACATCCGGCAGCGGCTCCGGACGGGGAGAAGGAAAAAGCTTCGGACAAGCTGTTTATGGCGTTGACGGTGGTGCTTTCCCTGGCATTGTCTATCGGTTTATTTATGGTACTGCCCTTTTTTATTTCCGATATATTCCGCCGGGTCACAGATTCCAGCCTGGTTCTTGGGGTGATTGAGGGTCTTGTCCGGCTGATGATTTTTATTGCCTATATTGTACTGATTTCCAGAATGAAGGATATACAGCGGCTCTTTATGTATCATGGCGCAGAGCATAAAACAATTAACTGCATTGAGCATGGAGAGAAACTGACGCCGGAGAATGCGGCCAGGTATTCAAGATTTCATAAACGCTGCGGGACAAGCTTCCTGTTTATTGTCATGTTTGTGAGTATCGTATTCTTTTTGCTCTTTTTCCAGATTTTTCCGATGGAGAGCATGGTCTTAAAGGTCGTTTGCCGTATATTGATGGTGCCGGTTATCGCCGGAGTGTCCTATGAGATTATCCAGTGGGCCGGACGTCATGATTCCGGATTGGTGTGCCTGGTCAGCAAGCCGGGCTTCTGGATGCAGAAATTTACGACAAAGGAACCGGATTTGGAAATGCTTGAAGTAGCCATTGCGTCCATCGAGGCGATTTATGACTGGCGGGAGTTTCAGAAGGAATTGACAGAGTGAAAACATTAAGACAATTACTAAAAGAAGGCGAGCAGCGCCTTCTGGAAAATCAGATTGAAAACAGTACCATGGAAGCGCGGTATCTGTTAGAATATATTTGTGATTTGAATTGGGCCCAGTATCTTTTACAGGCGGATACGGAGGCCGACCCACAGGAAGAGCGGCGTTATCAGGAAGCGGTAAAGCGCCGGTGTACCCATTATCCGTTACAGTACATTTTAGGTACGGCGGGGTTTATGGGGCTGGAATTTATGGTCAATGAGGCCGTACTCATTCCGAGAATGGATACGGAAGTGCTTGTTGAGACGGTGCTTAAAGCGGCAGATATTCCGGGAGGCAAGCTTTTGGATATGTGTACCGGTTCGGGATGTATTCTTATCAGCCTGATGGCTTTGGGGCGCTACGGCCGGGGCGTTGGCGTGGATATTTCCGAAGACGCTTTGAGGGTTGCCCGGATGAATGGCATATTTAACCGGGAAAACTGGGAAAAAAACGGCCGGGGAGCCAACGATGTTTTATGGCTGCAGAGCAATCTGTTTGAGAAGGTCAGCGGTCGGTTTGACGTCATCGTATCGAATCCGCCTTATATTCCGGCGGCGGTGATTGAGACGCTGATGCCGGAAGTGAAAAATTTTGAACCGAGAATGGCCCTGGAGGGGGCCGACGGGGGACTGGAATTTTATAAGAAAATTTCTGAGGCGGCGGCGGAATATTTAAATCCGGAGGGATGGCTCTTCTTTGAGATTGGCTGTGAACAGGCGGAAGCAGTTTCAGAAATTTTATCAGAAAATGGATTCCGGGATATACATACGGTCAGAGATTTGGCCGGTTTGGACCGGGTGGTTTATGGAAGAAGATAGAAATCAATTGGAGGAAAAATTATGTTTGACAGATTAGACGATATTTTAATCCGTTATCAGCAGGTAATGGAGGAATTGAACGACCCGGAGGTGGTCAATGACCAGCCGAGGTTTCGTAAGCTGATGAAAGAACAGAATGACCTGGCTCCAATCGTGGAAAAATATACGGAATATAAGCAGGAAAAACAGAATGTGGAAGACAGCCTGGAGCTTTTGGAGATGGAGAGCGACGAGGAGATGCGGGAGCTTGCCAAGGAAGAGATGGCCGAATCCAAGAAACGCATCGGGGAAATTGAGCAGGAATTGAAGATTCTGCTCATTCCAAAGGACCCGATGGATGAGAAAAACGTTATTGTTGAAATACGTGCCGGAGCCGGCGGTGACGAAGCGGCTCTGTTTGCGGCGGAATTGTTCCGGATGTATTCCAAATATGCGGAAAAACAGCGCTGGAAAATTGACATGATGAGCGTGAACGAGAGCGGCATCGGCGGTTTTAAAGAGGTTGTATTTATGATTAGCGGCGGCGGCGTCTATTCCCGGCTGAAATTTGAGAGCGGTGTACACCGTGTACAGCGAGTGCCGGAAACCGAATCCGGCGGCCGTATTCATACGTCCACAGTGACGGTCGCCATCATGCCGGAAGCGGAAGAGGTCGATGTCCAGTTGGATATGAACGATGTGCGTATCGATGTGTTCCGTGCCTCCGGTAACGGCGGACAGTGCGTCAATACCACGGATTCTGCGGTGCGTATCACCCACATTCCGACGGGTATTGTGATTTCCTGTCAGGATGAGAAATCCCAGTTAAAGAATAAAGATAAGGGCTTGAAGGTCCTTCGTTCCAGATTATATGATTTGGAGTTGGAAAAGAAGAAAAAAGAAGAAGCTGCCAACCGCAAAAACCAGGTTGGAACAGGGGACCGCTCCGAGAAGATTCGTACATACAACTTCCCGCAGGGACGGTGTACGGACCACCGGATTAAATTGACATTACACCGTCTGGACGATATTTTGAACGGTGATTTAGATGAAATCATTGACAGCCTGATTGCAGCAGACCAGGCCGCCAAGCTGAGTAACATGGAGGAAGAAGGTTAAATCAAATGATATCGAAAAGCATGACACAGTTGGTTCAGGGGAATTCGGTCATCCGGGCTTTATTTGAAGAAGGCAAGGAGATGGCCAGAGAGATAGGCGCGGAAAATGTTTATGATTTCAGTCTCGGCAATCCGAGCGTTCCGGCGCCGGAGGCCGTGCGGACATCTATGAAACAGATTCTGGACGGAGGTAATTCTCTGTATGTTCACGGTTACATGAGCAATGCGGGCTATGAAGAGGTTCGGGAGGCTGTGGCCGCATCTTTAAATGAACGGTTTGGCACAGACTTTGACTGGACGGGAATACTTATGACTGTGGGAGCCGCCGGGGGCTTAAATGTGGTGTTAAGAACGATTCTGGACCCGGGCGATGAGGTGATTTGTTTTGCGCCGTTTTTCGGGGAATATACCAATTATGTGCATAATTATCAGGGAAATCTGATAGTCATTCCGCCGAATCCGCCGACATTCCAGCCAAATGTGGCGATACTGGCCGAAAGGATTACGGAGAAAACGAAAGCTCTGATTCTCAATAATCCGAATAATCCGACGGGCGTTGTCTATTCTGCGGAAACGCTGGATAGATTACAGACGATTTTGGCGGAGGCTGAAAAACGCATCGGTCATTCCATCTATGTAATTTCCGATGAACCGTATCGGGAGCTGGTTTACGACGGCGTGGAAGTGCCGTTTATGACAAAGCATATCCGCAACTGCATTATCGGCTATTCCTTCAGCAAATCCCTTTCCCTTCCGGGCGAGCGGATTGGTTATCTGGCCGTGCCGAAGGAAGCGGATGATTATCAGGAGCTTGTGGAGGGACTGGCGATTGCCAACCGGGTGCTTGGATTCGTCAATGCGCCGTCGCTGCAGCAGTTGATGATTAAGGACTGCCTGAACGAGCAGACCGATGTGGCGGCTTATGACAGAAATAGAAAGTATTTATATAAAGCTCTGACTAAGCTGGGCTTTGATTGCGTCAAGCCGGAGGGGGCATTTTATCTTTTTGTAAAATCTCCGGTAACCGATGAAAGGCTATTTGTTGCCGAGGCAAAGAAGCATCATCTGCTGCTTGTGCCGGCTTCCAGCTTTGGATGCCCGGGGTATGTGCGGATTGCCTACTGCGTGTCCTATGAGATGATTGAGCGTTCCATGCCGGCTTTTAAGGCGCTGGCCGGAACATATTTTGACGGAATAAATGACTTGAAATGAGAGAGGTTGTGATACGGATGAAGACATGGAGAGATTATGTGCGTCGGGTGGTTCCCTATACACCGGGCGAGCAGCCAAATAAGCCGGAAATGATAAAGTTAAATACCAATGAAAACCCTTATCCTCCGGCGCCGGGAGTAATTCAGAAGGCCAAACATCTGGAAACAGACAGGCTCCGGCTTTACCCGGACCCGACGGCCGGTGTGCTGACGGAAGCCCTGGCTGAATTTTACCATGTGAAACCGGAACAGGTATTTGTCGGCGTGGGTTCTGACGATGTGTTGGCAATGGCCTTCCAGACCTTTTTTAATAGTGATAAACCGATATTTTTCCCGGATATTACCTATTCCTTTTATCCGGTATGGGCGGATGCCTTTAAGATTCCTTATAAGACGCAGGCTCTGGATGAAAATTTCCATATCCGAAAAGAGGATTATTATGCCGAAAACGGCGGCGTGATATTTCCGAATCCGAATGCGCCGACCTCCGTGTACGAGGACCTGGATTTTATTGAGGATATTTTGAAACATAATCGCGATGTACTTGTTATTATTGATGAAGCCTACATCGATTTCGGCGGAAAATCTGCACTGGAGCTGGTTGAAACATACGATAACCTGCTTGTCGTACAGACCTTTTCCAAATCCCGCTCTATGGCGGGCATGCGGATTGGCTATGCCATCGGCAATACAGAATTGATTCAGGCGCTGAATGATTTTAAATATTCCTTCAATTCTTATACAATGAATCAGACGTCGCTGGTTCTCGGGGCCGAGGCCGTAAAAGACAGAGACTATTTTGAAGAATGTACCGGCAAAATTATCCGTACGCGGACCTGGGCTGCCGAAGCGTTGAAGGCGCTCGGATTTGAATTTAATGAGCCGTGGGCGAATTTTATTTTTGCAACGCATCCGTCATATCCGGCCAGAGAATTATTTGAGGCATTGCGGAAGGAAAACATTTATGTGCGGTATTTTAATCTGCCGAGAATTGATAATTATTTGAGAATTACGGTGGGTACCGATTCGGAGATGGAAACGCTGATTCATTTTCTTAAAGAGTACGTTAAATAGAAATGCTGGAATCCTCTCAACGGCAAAGGGTTGGGAGGATTTTTTATGAAATTTCGGCGCCGAAAGCCGGAACAGGACTTCATCAAACGGAGGTGAGCGGTGTGAAGCAGGAGGTTCGGGTATCTGTCAGGAATCTTGTCGAATTTATTTTAAGGAACGGAGATATCAATCAGAAAATGGGGGCCATGCAGGATGTGGACGCCATGCAGGCCGGAAGCAAAGCCCACCGGAAGCTCCAAAAGCAGGGCGGCAGTAATTATCGGGCGGAGGTCAGTCTGAAACGGAAAATAGAAATCGACGAGACACTGAATATCCAGGTTGAGGGACGGGCCGACGGAATTATTACTAATCCGGCCGATACGTCGGAGGTTATGATTGATGAAATTAAGGGAACCTTTACGAAACTTGAGGCAATTGAGGCGGCGGATATCCTTCATGTGGCTCAGGCGGATTGCTATGCCTGTATTTACGCCAACTGCCACGAATTAGAAACGATTAAAGTGCGGATTACCTATATCCATCTGGAAACGGAAGCCATTAAAACCTTTGAGTTTGAACGCAGCCGAGAGGCGTTGGAAAACTGGTTTCAGGATTTGGTGCAGCAGTACGCCCGCTGGGCCAAGTGGCAAATCCGGTGGCAGGAGCTTCGCGATGACACAATCGGCGCATTGGCCTTTCCATTTGAATATCGTCTCAGCCAGAAACGGATGATGAACGGGGTTTATCGCTCGATTGATGAGGGAAAAAATATTTTTATCCAGGCTCCGACAGGTACGGGAAAGACCCTGGGGACCCTTTTTCCGTCGATAAAAGCCGTGGCCGATGGAAAGTGCAGCCGGATTTTTTACCTGACGGCGAAAACGATGACCCGGACGGTGGCGGAGGATACGGGAAAGCTGCTCCGGGAAAGGTCTCTGCGGATGAAATTTATCACATTAACGGCCAAGGAAAAGATTTGTCCCCTTGAAGAGTGCCGGTGCCAGCCGGAGTTCTGCGAAAGGGCCAGGGGACATTTTGACCGGGTCAATGAAGCCGTGTTTGACATTATTTGTCAGGAGGACGGCATAGACCGGGCGTGCATCCTTGATTATGCCGAAAAACACCGGGTCTGCCCCTTTGAATTTCAATTGGATGTGTCTCTCTGGTGTGATGTGATTATATGCGATTATAATTATGTATTTGACCCGGTGGTTTATCTGAAACGTTTTTTTACGGATACGGCCGCCAATATGGTATTTTTGGTGGATGAAGCCCACAATCTGGTGGACCGGGCCAGGGAAATGTACAGCGCGGCTCTTTACCGGAGAGACTTTGACAGGGTTTATCGGAAGCTGAAACCGCTGCGGCCGAAACTTGCCCGCAAGGTTCATAAGTGCGGACAATTTTTGAAGGATTACCAGGAAGAGCGGGAAGCGGCGGGCGTCCGTTATACCGTGGTCGGTGAGGTTGGAAAATTTATCCTGAATCTGATGCGGATGGTTTCGGATATGGAAGATTATTTGAGAGAAGATATGGAACCGGAGCTTCGGGAGAGCGTGACCGATTTATATTTTGGGGCGCGGCGTTTTATCAATACCTATGATTTGCTGGATGAAAAATATTTAATCTATACCGAGGGAGACGGCGGCGAAACTATGATTAAAATGTTTTGCGTGGACCCGTCGGGGAATTTGAGTGAGCGGATTGGAATGAGCCGCAGCTGCATTTTTTTCTCGGCGACGCTGCTTCCGGTTCAATATTATAAAGACTTATTGAGCGGGAAACCGGAGGCGGATTACGAGATGTACGTGGATTCGCCCTTTGACCCGGAAAAACGTCTCATTTTTACGGTTTCTGATGTGAGCAGCCGCTATACGGCAAGAAATCAGGAACAATATGAACGGATTGCCGAGTATATACGGAAAATCATCCGGGGGAAAAACGGGAATTACCTCGTATTCTGTCCGTCCTACGCTTTTATGGACAGGGTGTTCGACGCATTTACTGAGCGGGAAATGCCGAAGGCCGGTCACGGCCTGCAGGTATTCAGGCAGGAAAGCGGTATGGACGAGGAGGCCCGTCAGGCGTTTCTTGAAAATTTCAAGGAGAAGCCCCATGAGACAATTTTAGGCTTTTGCGTCCTTGGCGGTATATTTTCGGAGGGCATTGATTTAAAGGCGGACCGGCTCATCGGAGCGATTATTGTAGGCACCGGGCTCCCGGGAATCGGCAGCGAGCGGGAGCTTTTAAAGACTTATTTTGACGAAAAAAAGGGGCGGGGATTCGACTATGCCTATCTTTTTCCCGGCATGAATAAGGTACTGCAGGCCGGAGGCCGGGTTATCCGTTCCGAAGAGGACCGGGGCGTCATTGCGCTGATGGACGAGCGGTTTAATTACGGCAGTTATCGGCGGCTTTTCCCACGGGAATGGGCGTCTTTCCAGAAATTAAACAAGGATTCTGTTGAGAAAATTATTGAAAAATTCTGGACAGAACAAATAAATACTCTATAATAAAATTAAGAAAAAGAAATTAAGGAGGTTATTTCATGGTAATCACAATTTGTATTGGCAGCTCCTGTCATTTAAAAGGTTCCAGAAATGTAATCCAGGGACTTCAGAAAAAAATTCAGGAAAATAATCTGGCTTCCAAAATTGAATTAAACGGTTCTTTTTGCACCGGCGAGTGTGAAAAGGGCGTATGTGTTAAAATTGATGATGAATTGTTTTCCGTTTCACCGGAAACTGTAGATACATTTTTTGCAGACGAGGTACTCAGGAGGGTGAATTAGTGGCGGCAATTGGATTTAAGACGGCAAAATGCAAAGACTGTTATAAATGTGTGCGGATATGTCCGGTAAAGGCCATTCATACGAAGGATGAACATGCGCTTTATGTGGCCGATGAATGTGTTTTGTGTGGACGCTGTCTGGAAGCCTGTCCTCAGGATGCCATTATTTATGTCAGTGACTTGAAGAGAGCCAAAAAATACATTCAGGAAGGCTGCGTGACAATCGCGTCACTGGACCCTGCTTATCTGGGAGTTTTTGGGGATACGGAAAATGGTACGGGACAGCTGCGGGGCGCTTTACATAAATTAGGCTTTACCCATATCCGTGAGACGGCGGAGGGCGCCGTTCATGTGACAAAAGCGTACGAGCGTCTGATTCAGGAAGGAAAGATGGACAATATTATCACCACTTCCTGTACCGCGATTAATGAGCTGGTTGAAAAGTATTATACGGATATGATTCCCTACATGGCGCCGGTTGTTTCACCGATGACTGCCCACGGCATGATGCTGAAGGAGGAGTTCGGACCGGACGTAAAGGTCATATATATAGGGAGTTGTACGGCCAGGGGCCGTGAGGCCGTGCGTGAGCGGTGCCGGGGAACCTATGTGGATGCCGTATTGGATTTCCAGGAGCTTCGCAGTTGGCTGGCTGAGGAACATATTGATTTGGAACAATGTGAATTTTATCCGCGGGAGGGCGCCAATGCCCTGGTCAACGGTCTTTATGGCGTCAGCGGCGGCATTTTGGCGGCGATAGAGGCGGATAAGGGCTTTGGAAAATATGAACAGCTTTACGTGGATGGTATCGATTCCGTGAGAGAATTGTTTGAATGTATCCGTAAAGGCGAGATTAATAACTGTTTTATTGAAACGTCGTCCTGTGTCGGCGGCTGCATTAACGGGCCGTTGGCCGGCGGACGTGAGAGCGACCGGTTCAAAGCGCGGATTTATACAAATCGGAAAATCATCCGGGAATTCCCGGAGGATATGGCAAAGATGACGGATAATCTTCTGTTGAAAAAAGAGTTCACGGAATCTTCGCGCAAAACGGTCATGCCGACGGAGGCGGAGATTCAGGAGGCCCTCCGGCGGGATGGGAAGGCATCTCCGGAGAAGCAGTTGAACTGCGGCGCCTGCGGTTTTAAGACATGCCGGGATAAGGCCATTGCCCGCTGCCAGAATAAGGGGCAGTTAAATCTGTGTATTCCTTATATGTATCAGCAGGCCCGCTCCATGTCGGAGGTCATATTGTCCGTAACGCCGAACCTGATTATTACGGTTGATGAAAAACTGCGAATCCGCCAGTTCAACAATGCTGCGGAGGTCATGTTTAATATTTCGGCGGAAGAGGCTTACCGTATGCCATTGGAGAAAATCCTTGACCCGGTCAACTTTGAACAGGTTTTCCGGGAAAAACGCAGTATTATGAATAAAAAAGTCACTTATGAGAAATATAACCTGGTCACAATGCAGAATATTATTTATATTCGTGAACTGAATTGTGCCCTTGGTATTTTAAGAAATATAACTTCTGAGGAAAGAATCCATGAACAGCATGACCGTATGCGCCGTGAAGCCATGGATATTGCCCAGAAGGTTATCGATAAACAGATGATGGTTGCCCAGGAAATCGCAGGGCTGCTTGGAGAGACTACGGCAGAGACGAAGGTTACGCTGACCAAAATGCGTGACAGCATCTTTTATGACGGAGAAGATAATTTATGAATATGAGTCTGGATATCGCATGGAAAAGCCTGAACAAAAAAAAGGAAGAGCTGTGCGGTGACACGGTGGAAATAATTAAAACTGAAGATTCGGATATATTACTGCTCTCAGATGGCATGGGGAGCGGCGTCAAGGCGAATATCCTGTCCACATTGACAACAAAGATTATGGGTACCATGCTGAAAAACGGCGCTTCCATCGAAGAATGTGTGACAACGATTGCACGGACCCTTCCGGTGTGTCAGACACGGCATGTGGCCTATTCAACCTTCAGCGTTCTTCAGATTTATAAGGATGGAAAGGCCCTGCTGCTTGAGTACGATAATCCCGGCGGTATTCTGATTCGGGGCGGCCATCACAGAGACGTGCCTTTTTCAGTCCGCGAGATTGAAGGAAAGATTATCCGTGAATATCATTTTAACGTTTGCTACGGCGACTATTATGTTATGATGAGCGACGGCGTGATTCATGCCGGCGTTGGGAAAAAATCGGGCTTTGGATGGCCGAGGGCCGAGGTTGTCCGCTATGTGGAGGATGTGTGCGCATCCAATATTTCCAGTTCCCGTCTCATGTCCATGATTAGTAATCAGTGCTATATGCTTTATGACGGGGAACCGGGAGACGATACGACGGTCATTACCATTAAAGTGACACGGCCAAAGACGGTGAATCTGTTTACGGGACCGCCGGTCAATAAAGCGGATGATGTTCGGGCGGTAAAGGATTTTATGTCGAAGCAGGGGCTCAAAATTGTCTGCGGCGGCACGTCCTCCAACATTGTCGCCCGGTATTTAAATAAACCGATTAAAGCGTCTCTGGACTATTTTGACCCGGACATACCGCCGACGGCCGAGATTGAGGGAATGGATTTGGTGACAGAAGGCGTGCTGACACTGAACCGCACGGTTCAGATGCTGAACGGGTATAATGCGGGCAAGGTGGACGAACACTTTTTCGGGCAGCTCTACGGCAAAGACGGAGCGGCAAGGCTTGGAAAAATACTGATTGAAGAATGTAATCATTTGAATATATTTGTGGGAAGGGCGATTAACGAAACTTACCAGGCGGCGGCCCTGCCCTTTGATTTGAGTATCCGCCAGCGGCTCGTAGAGCAGCTTGTCAGTGAATGTGAAAAAATGGGAAAAACCGTAACTGTCAAATATTATTAACGGCGCAGACCTATAGGAGAATAAGATGAAAAGAGAATTTATGACCGATATTAATAAAATCAAATTTGAAGTGTACCGGGAAGTGGCCCGCATGGCCTTTGACGGTAAGCTGAAAGAATGTGCGGATGAAATCCCTTACAATATTATACCGGGAAATACGCCGCATTATCGCTGCTGTGTATATAAGGAGAGAGAAATTATCCGCCAGAGGGTACGGCTGGCCGAAGGGCATACGCCGCTGCCCGGCGGTAATATTAAAAATATTGTCCAGGTGCTTCCGGCCGCCTGCGAGGGCTGCCCGATTAACCGGTTCAGCGTGACAAATAACTGCCAGATGTGTATGGCAAAGAAATGTATGTCCGCCTGCAACTTTGGCGCGATTACTTTTGAAAGCGGACGTGCCCACATTGACCCTAAAAAATGTAAAGAGTGCGGCCGGTGTGTGGAGGCCTGCCCGTACAACGCCATTGCCGACCTGATGCGTCCGTGTAAGCGGGCCTGCCCGGTGGATGCGATTTCTTATGACGAGGATATGATTGTTCAGATTGACGATAAGAAATGTATCAGCTGCGGCCAGTGTGTTGTCGGCTGTCCGTTTGGGGCAATTTCAGACAGAACCTTTATGGTGGACGTTATCCGTCTGATGAACAGCGGCGTAAAGGTTTATGCCATGGTGGCTCCGGCCATTGAAGGGCAGTTTGGGGCGGACGTCTCCGTGGGCATGATTCGGGAGGCGATAAAGGCCCTGGGCTTTACCGATATGTTTGAAGTATCCCTCGGCGCCGATTTTGTTTCCAAAAATGAAGCGCTGGAGCTGGAAGAGAGGGTTAAGGCCGGAGAAAAGATGACGACCTCCTGCTGCCCGGCTTTTGTAAATATTATTAAAAAGCATTTTCCGCAGGTTGCGGATAAGATGTCGACGACGGTATCGCCGATGCAGGCGACGGCCCGGCTCATCAAAGCCATGTACCCGGACGCTCTGTGCGTCTTTATCGGACCGTGTATCGCCAAGAAAAGCGAAGTCATTGATTCCATTACAATGGGCGGCGCCGATTATGCACTGACCTATGAAGAGCTTTATGCGATGATGGAGGCAAAGGGCGTGGACCCGGCGGACTATACCGGAGAGCTTCAGCAGGGAAGTAAATTTGGTAAAAATTATTCCGTATCCGGCGGCGTTACGGCGGCCGTCCTTCAAACGTATAAAGAAAGAAACGAGGATGTACCGGTGAAGGTTTGCAAGGCCAATGGCGCTCTGGAATGTAAAAAAGCGTTGATGCTTTTGAAAGTCGGCCGTCTTCCGGAGGACTTTATTGAAGGTATGGCCTGTGTCGGCGGCTGTGTCAGCGGACCGGCGATGCTGAACAAAGAGCGTACATTTATGAAGGATAGAAATGCGCAGATTGCCCAGGCGGATGACCGTCCGATTATTGCCAATGTGGATACCTATGAGGAATATCAGGTACACATGCACCGGAAATAAAATCAACTTTTTTACATAAAAAAGGCAGAAGGTTCTTGACCATTTCTGCCTTTTTTGTTATCATAATAAAAGTAACAGGAACGATTATCGATATTAGAATAGATAGGAGGAGGCCATGGCTGCCCTGAAATATAGTAGACAGAGAGAAGCGATAAAAAACTATCTTGAAGGCCGAACAGACCATCCGACAGCAGATATGGTATATACGGCCATTCGGGAAATATATCCGAACATCAGTCTTGGGACCGTATACCGGAATTTAACCCTCCTTGCAAAACAGGGAGAGATTTCAAAGATTTCCTGCGGAGAGAACAGCGACCGGTTTGATATTCGGACGGACCCGCATTATCATTTCATTTGCGAAAAATGCGGTCAGGTGGAGGACCTTCCTGCGATGAATATGCAGATGGTCAACGCGTGGGCAAACGCACATTATGAGGGAGAAATCCTCGGACACCAGCTTTACTTTTATGGCAAATGCAAAAAGTGTAAAGAAGAAGAAAAAAATTAAAATATCTATTGACAAACCTGTCTCAGTAGTATATGATGATATCAGTAATGATTACTAATTTTAAAGAGTCAACTATTAATATTTTATTTTATAAGGAGAGATTAACATGAAAAAATTTGTATGTACAGTATGCGGTTATGTTTATGAAGGCGAAGCTGCTCCGGAAGTCTGTCCGGTATGTAAAGCTCCAGCAAGCAAATTCCAGGAACAGTCCGGCGAAATGTCCTGGGCTGCTGAACACGTTGTAGGTGTTGCACAGGGCGCTCCGGAAGATATCATGGCTGATTTAAGAGCAAACTTCGAAGGTGAATGTACAGAAGTTGGTATGTACCTTGCTATGGCTCGTGTAGCTCACAGAGAAGGTTATCCGGAAATCGGTTTATACTGGGAAAAAGCTGCTCATGAAGAAGCAGAACATGCTGCCAAATTTGCTGAATTATTAGGCGAAGTTATTACAGACAGCACAAAGAAAAACCTTGAAATGAGAGTAGAAGCTGAAAACGGCGCTACAGCAGGTAAATTTGACCTTGCAAAACGTGCAAAAGCTCTGAATCTTGACGCTATCCATGATACCGTTCATGAAATGGCCAGAGACGAAGCTCGACACGGAAAAGCATTTGCTGGTCTGCTGAAGAGATATTTCGGTTAATCCAAAAACCGCATAAAATCAGGGTTTATAAGCCCATATAAGAAAATACAGGGTGTTGATTCAGAAATGGATCAGCACCCTTTTTCTGTCCGTTTGCTGTGTAAGCAAGCTGTGTAACTTTTCAATTCAGAAACATTTTCCGTGTAATAAAACTGTGTAACTTTTTCTTTCATATTTCTGAACTAAAGTATTACTATTTTTTAGTTTTGATACAAAACTAAATATTTTTATCAAAACTATTGACAAACAGCCGATATGTGCTATAATCTAATTATGATACAAAATATAATTAAAGTATCAAAACAACTATACAGAATATGAATTTTCTGATAATGCAGCATAATAAAACAGCCACTGGCAAAAACCAGTGGCATCCAATCCAAATAAAGGGATAATCTATACTTAAGCTGGGACTTTCCCAGACACCTGAACTTATATATATTGTATCATTTTAAATTTTTAAATGCAATAGACCACAGAAGCTGCAATCAGATTACTTTGCGAGATAATGGGCCACAAGAACTCCTGACCTGAAATGAGATTCCAAGCTGACTAGCATTACCGCTGTACGGTCATAGGAGATAGATAACCCCTGCTTGAGCAGTTGTTGTCTGTGAGAACCACGACAATAATAAGGTTTATCTAAATCCTCTTTTAATTCCTTACCACGTGCCGCGAAAGTATCACGAACAATGCGCTGATATTCCTCTCGCTTCTCAGGATGTTTTTGCATATCCTCTACATATCGCTGATAACGTGTCTGAAAGGCTTCTGCTCTGGTCTGGTGAAAATCGGCATCATTTGCAAAAAGCTGACGGTCAAAAACATAATCATTAGGCTCTTTTCCGTTAATCAGTTCTCGGATTAAGCTAATTTCCTGTTCATTGCGGAAAATAGTAGTATTATGTTTGCCGCCTTTTCCGATTGTGTCCATTTGTATTTCATTCCCTCTGTCACGGAAAGAACTAACTCGCAGCTTTTCCAATTCTTTTCTGCGCAGAGCAAGAACACGATTGGCTTTCAAAGCTTCACCAGCTCTTTCCTCATTTATTTTATCGTGCTGACGTTCTTCTCTGCTCCTTGTAATATCTGCCAGCCTTCTTTGAGGAATCGTGAAATCTTGCATTTTTAAATGAAATGTTTTGCAGAGAGCCGCACATGTAGTATGTACCGAGTAGGCGGATAAGCCACGATCACGCTGATAATCGAGATATTCCTGAATATGCTCTTTAGCTTCATCCATGGTGCATTTCTTGAATCCGTTGTCGGCCAAATAGTCAGCAAAGCGATTTACTTCATATTGGTAAACACGCATAGTTCCAAAAGAATAGATGTGGTCAGCAGTATAATCTACAGACATATATTCCTCACGTGTTGCACCCTGATTTTTTAATTGTTGACGTTCCTGATAAGTACGCACCTGATCGTCATGTTTGCTATGTCCATAATATTCCTGTGCGTTCAGTGCTGCTTTCATTTGAAATCTAATATTTTGTACACGAGCCATTGTATTGCCCCCTTTCATATGTTGTGTTTTTTTAGAGCGTCCTGCTCCCCATATGTTTAGTCTGGCGATCGGCTTTGTTCCAAGCACTAAGCCTAAAGCATGGGTAATCATTTTTGCCATAATGAAAACCTTTGATACAAGGCGTTAAGTGGTTATACCTCTCGGTATAACCTTTAACGCCGCCGATCCTTAGTGTTGTCATGTGCTGCAGCTACATATCAATCACTTTCAGATCGGTTGAATTGGTTACCCAATTCAAAATGTCACGTGAAGTTTTTTCAATTCGGTCAACCGATTTCAGCAATTCACGTGTTGTTCTGCTTTGCGACCATGTAGCCAGATAGCCTGCTGAATAGCAGATAGTCTGACTAAATCCTAATGCAGAACATACAAGGAAACTGGCAGCTTCGGCTTCAATCTCTTTGATAGCTCGCTCCATTTCCTTTGTATCTTCCTTTGCGTGCAAGATAGAGTGCGCACGCTCATGGCAGATACAACGGAATGTCTGTAAATCCGACATTCCCTCTTTAATATGGATTTCTCCGCTAACAAGCGAAAAGAATCCATTTGCACTGCCGCCAGCAAGCTCAGGATCATACATGATTTTATGATCGGAATCCATTAGCTGTTGGATAGCCTGCTGCAATTCTTCTGAATTGTCTGCTGGTACATCAACAAGTGTTTTCAGCTTCCCGTCACATTGAGATATGTCAAAAACATTTCCAAGTCGGAAACGCAATCCCTCATATGTTACGGTTTCTGTTTTTGGTATTCCCTCTGCTGACAGTATTGTTTTCCCCGATTCATCGGTACAGGCTTTTTCTTTACTGAACCTATAAGGAATCGGACAAAGAATCTTTATTGCTTTTTCACCTTTCCGAACCTGCATTTTGAGGTTACGCCAAGTCTGATAGCTGGCAAGCCTGCTGATATTCGGATTCTGTGAAAAGGCTAATAAAATGTTATTAAAACTGTAATTATGGAATTTACTAAGCATAATGAGATAGTCTTGAAAGCGACCGCTTTCAAACATTTCTCGGACAGCTTTTTCCAGTTGCTCCATAGCAGCGTCAAGCTGCTCTTTCCGTACAGTGGCAGATTTTTGGGATTTCATAATTATTTCCTCGCTTTCGTTATATTGTTGTTCACATGGAACATTCAATCTGAATTTTTACAAAAAAAGAGCAATAACCAACTGGCTAATGCTCTAAACTTAAGGGTACAATGTACCGCCTGTATTTTGTTAATAGATAAACTTAAAAAACCTGACTTATGTCTGTGAAAACAGAACCATATATTGCTTACAATTATATTATATCAAATTTGACCTTTACAGATCAACAGAGCGGAAAAGCACCACTAATCAGCATTTGAGTAGTGGTGCTCGGAAAATCATTTAACGCAACAGATTTTGCGTTTACCAGTATCAATTCAGACTGGAAATTGCAGCTTCCATATCCGTCTGCGTTTCGTAGAGCGCACCTGGGGCAATATACATATCATCCGTAACCAGTTCCCCATTTGCATTTACGATTAAATCATAAACCAGAAAATATCCTGCTGCCCCTGTAAATGTCTTACTGATTTTGTTTTCATAAAAGTCTATACCCCACCAGTAGAATTTCGCATCATTAATGTCTACCTGAAACGCAATTACTGAAGCATTGGTGTATCTGTCATAAGCGGTATCTGAAAAAGTAAGCTCGCTGTAAGAAGCCTCTGCTTCAGATGATAAGGAAATACAGTTTCCATCTGCATAAAAATCGAACCACTCCTGAGAAATCTTTTGCGTAAAGAGTTCCGACATCTTGTTTTCCAATAATGCCCTGTCTGATTCATTTAATTCCGAAAGGGATGTAACATAGCTGTCAAGACCTTCCACCGTAATCGTTTTCTGTGTCTCTTTTAATACATATCCCATACTTTCGCCCTGCTCAGAAATTGATGCGGTAACGGTTATGGTATCTCCATTTTTGAGATTGCCCTCACTATCGGTTGTATATGTAACATAATACTGCGGATTGCTTTCCGAACAATGGTTTTCAATACTGAGGTATGCTTCAGGTGCAATTCCCTGATAGTTAAGGAAAATACCATTTTCTGTATCAAACACGCCGCTGTCAAATGCGTCCACTTCTACAGGCTCCATCAGTCCAGATACTTCAAATTTAGCGGAATCTCCACTTACCTTGATTTTCTTTTCCTTTGCAATATCGTTGTCATAAGATACGGTAACCGTCACCTTGTCTCCGTTAGAAAGTCCCTCTTCTATATCAAGCTGATAGTTCACCGTCACTTCAAATGCCGTAATATCCGCCAGCTTTTCCAGCTCTTCCTGAGATATGTTTCCGTCATCATCTCCAACCAAATCCTGTTCCAATGTTACCCAGTCCACACTGATAGCAGCCGTTCCGTTCCCGTCCACTCCTGTATAGTTCACAGTGACATAATCCATGAGATTTATGGAAGAGGAAGAACCGCATCCCACTAATAATCCCATACTCATAATTCCAATAAGTATTAGCCCAAATAATTTTTTCATCATCATATTCTCCTTTTCTGTTTATTAAATCCGACTGGCAATATTGAAAATCGTATTTGTTACATTTGCTGCTGCCGAAATTTTGCTGCTGGTCTTAATGCTTGCCAGATGTGCGGTCTGCTGTTGCTGCTGAGCGATCATTTGTGCATTGGCTTCTTCAATCTTCCAACGGTGAAGCTGTTCTTCAAATTTATCAATCGCTTCTCCTAACGTATTTGCCCTCTTAGCCTGAATTACTTTCATAAGATATTCCGTAGCCATTGGATACCAGTAATCAACAGGCAGAAACGCCAGTTCCTCAACATGATCGTCAAAAATCTGCTGTGCATATCCCTTTTCTTTCTCAATCTGTGCCTGTAATTTAGCTATTTCAGAATTGACTGATTCCTGTTCCTTTTTATAACGGGTACTTCCAACACGATAACCAAGATAAATGGAACCGATACTGAAAACAGCCGATATAACCGTTCCGACCACTGGAATCCCCACAAAAACCCGACCGATAAAGCTCCCAATAGCCCAGATCACCACACCGACAATGATCCATTTTGTTTTTGCCTTTTTTATGGATTCTGCCAGAGTGTTTCCCTGCTGCTCCAACTGTGCCGCTTTTACATAATGCGTGTTTGCCTGTTTGCAGATTTTATCTGCCGTAGTAAGTGCCTGTAGTAGTTCGTTCATAGATAAACTCTCCTTTTCCTTTGTTTTCTATCTCCCAGACGATTGAAAAATCGTTTTGGTTTTATGGTTTTGAAAAAAATTATTTTTTCTGATAAGTTTCCTCCAGCTCTGGGAGCACTCCTCCTGTTGCAAGTGTCAGCGAGCTATCGTCATTCAAGTGAAAACTATCAGATAATTGATTACCCCCACATTCCCAACTGCAAATCAGATAATTACCTGATTCAATACTCCAATCTGTATATGTATGAACACTTCTTCCCAGCACAACATCATCCCCGATTTCTGCTTTTAATGTTCCATTTTCCATATACAGAGTTAAGTCAATCGCTCCATTCGCTGAATAAGAACCCAAATACCGCTCTAACTCATTTTCTTCCATAAAGGCATTTTCTGGTGTTCCAGCGCTATTCTCATCTCTTTTATATTCTCCTGCGAGGGGAGCATTAAGCCTTTCCTGAAACGCTTTACTCATAACCAGATTTACCGTATTTTCATCCACTGACTGAATTTTCACTATTTCTGTTTTTGTAGTTCCATTCCAGTCAATTGTTAAACTAACATGAAGCTCTCCATTTTCATAGGTTGCCGCATCATCAATGATTGTATTAACTCCGCTGTTCCGTTGATCCAAAAGCAAAACATCTGCGGTCTGATTGCGAGAAACGTTTATTACTAAAATTTGCTGCCCCTTTAAAAATCTTCCGTTAAAATTTTCAATACCTTTAGAAGCAATGTCCTGTGTAACGCTTTCTGTCTCTTCGTCCATTACGAGGTATGTACCAGAAATCACATGTCCTGACTTAGCTTCAAAATGCGGATCTGTACTCAGCTCTAAAGAACCATTATTCTTGTCAATAGTGATTTTAGTTTCATCCGTTGGATAAGCGGCCAGCAACTCATTTTCCAAAGCAGCTTCATATTCTACATTCCAATCAGAAAAAGAATCGCTGAGCATAATAGTTGCTTTTGCATTATCTATTGGAACAACGTGCAAGATAATCCCATTAGAAGAACACTCATATACTCCTGCAAAATCGTAGGTTTCATATAAGACGTCTTCTTCATCCTCGGATGTGAATTGCACTGATTCGGAAACAATAACATCTTCTTTTTTATCCTGTGCATTATTTCGTGTAGCTACTGCTGCAATACCGCCGCCAACAACTGCTACTGTTAAAATGGCGATAATCGCCTTTGCTGCAACGCTTTTTCCAACCAATCCAGCAACAGCCTTTGAACCTGTTTCAGCCGCAACTGTACCCCCAGCCATAGCAGATGTATGGACACATTCTTTTTCTATTGCCCAAAGCACGCTGTCTGACGGAATCTCCGCGGCCTGAACATCCATGTTTCTGAACAAAAGCAACAAGAACGGTATCGGGGCAAGGCCATAGAGTTTTGTTCCTTTCTTTTCCAGTTCCCGAACCTGTACTTCTATCTTTTTACGTCCATAATTCAAGCGGCTTTTCACAGTATTTTCAGAACAACCGACAATCTCTGCAATTTCCTTTACACTCATTTGTTCATAATAAAACATACCGATCACAAGACGCTGTTCCTCGCTTAAGGTATCAAGAATCTCGTTGACAAGCCGAGCAGTTTCCTGCTGTTCAATCACTTGTTCGGGCAGATTTTGAACTCTGGTATCTTCAAACTCTAATTCTTCGCCGCTATCCTCGTCTGCCAGTTCTGAAAAGAGAACAGGCTTTTTTCTTTTCAGCCAATCTTTTGTTTTATTAGCTGCAATCCGTTTCATCCATGCCCGATAATTTTCAGGTTTATCCAACTGTTCCAGACTTTGAAACCCTTTAATATAGGAATCCTGAAGAATATCCAGCACAGTATCTTCATCTTTAACCATAGCCTTTATCGTGTGATACACATTATTATAGGTACGGTTATAAAGTTCCGTGATTACCTCCTGATCTCCGTTTATCGCCTTTTGAATCATGTCATGTGTAAACACCTGTGATGTTCCACAATAGGGGCAAAAATTTACTGTATCATTTATATTTCTTCCACATTGAAAACATTTCATAGCTCCTTCCTCCCCGACATTTATTCATCCATTGTGTATTGGACTAAAATTTCTAAAATTCTTTGCAATAGCTCTTCGGCAATCTCAGGAGATAATTGTTGTTGCTCTACGAGCCTTTGAAAAAGTTCTATAAAAGCACTTTCTTCATACATACCTACCACCTCTTTCTATTTCCTTGACGATTTCATTCGGCAATAGGTTTTACTGAAATTTGTATTTTTTATGTGTTTAAAATCACATTATGGTGCATACGCTATTAAATGATAGCATAAAATGCCGTAAAATAACAGTGGCAAAATAAAAAAAAGAAAGGGGGAGGCTTATGACGAATGATGTAAACTATCTACAGTTGGGAAAACGCATCAAAAAATACCGAATTAAGACACATTTAACCCAAGAACAGCTTTCCGACAAAATTGACGTTGCAACTTCAACAATCGCCCATGCTGAAAGCGGTACAAGCAAGCCAAGTTTACCCCTATTGATAAAAGTTGCCAATGCACTAAATGTTTCCCTTGATCAGTTACTTTGTGATAGTCTCCCTGTGGCGGAAACCTATATTGAAAAAGATATAGCCGATCTGCTTTCGGATTGCTCCCTTTCGGAGAAACAAATTATCAGAGATATTATCGCTGTCACCAAAGAAACGCTCCGAAAACACAAGGAGTAGAGCAGAGAGCCTATGTATCAGCCACAGGCTCTCTTTTCAATTTTTAGAATCAAAAGTTACAGGAAGCAACATAGACGTATGAATTGTCATTGGTACATTCTTTTACCATTTGGGGATAATTCTCTTTCCACTCAGCATATGCTTCATCTTCCATGAACATCTTACCTTTCCATGTGTCGCTTTCCCAATCATAAAACAATTCTGCATAAAAATCTTCATCCAGAGTAAAGCTCCAATCTGACACTTTGCATTTTGAAACAGGTTTTCCCTCTTTTGTTATGAGTTTGCACCAATCTTTATCAAATGTACAAAAGCTAAAAAGTCCATTTTTATAATTTTTATTACAATATACATTATTGTTTTCCACGCGATAATCTCCATGACCAGTAATTTCAATCCAACTTGCAATATCATCATTTTCTAAAGCTGCTATTACTTTTTTTTCATATTCCACCCCGTGGACAGGCTCTTCTCCTTTTTCTAATAATCTTGCAAGGTTCTCTTTTAGGGAATTGAGGAGCCTTTTATGATACTGAAAATCAGCTCTAAAAGCGCTTACATCCTCATATAAAAATTCAGGTACGGAAAATTCAAAACAATATTTTTCCATTCTCTCATTCAGCATATCCCTTGTTAAATTTTCATTATTTGTAACAATCGTAAATTCAGTCCACATATTTACATCCTCCTTTATTTTGATATTTTTTGTTTGTTTTGTATCATAATTAGATTATAGCACATATTCGCTATCTGTCAATAGTTTTGATACAATTTTGTTAAAAAATATCAAAATATATTATGGACTATGCTTCTACTGAAAGATCACTCAGAAAACGTCTTAATGGAAGAAACTTCGCTTCATCCAGTAATTCATCATGCCCTGAATCCAGAATTGCTTCAAAGGCTATATAATCAGACACGGTATACGCCTTATAATGTGTCTCATCACTGTCTATCAGAACATATTCTTCCGTCTTTAATTTTGTAATCCCTCTATGGCAATTCATTAACTCCATTCTTTCATTATCCAAAATATTATTATAAGTAACAATCCCAACGATGCGATTGAGTTCATTATAAACATATAGCTTCATTATATTTATCTCCTTTCTACATAAAATCGTCTAGGAAGTCATCTTCCAGATCATCAAATTCTAGTTCGATCAAATCGGTAACTACGGGAACAACTGCGGCATCCTCGCTGGGAATCGGAAACAATTCCTGCTCTTCCTTTCGTATTTCAAGCATAACTTCAGGCGGCACATAGTATTCCTGTTCCTCTGGAATCGGAGCTTCAACGATTTCATCTGGTTCCTCGATCTTTTCCTCGGCATTGTCCTTTTGCTTTGCCCTTGCTTTTCGCTTTGCTTCCGTGTTGTACCAGCGTGTATATTCCTTATACTCCCAGTTATATAACTGATTATAGTTCGTCAATACCTGATTTCCTTGCTTATCATCAATTATAATCAGAAGATTATATTCAATTAAAGTATCGTAATAATCCTGAAGCGTTTCCATAGGAATATCCGTATCTATGTGAATGTTATTTAACGCTTTTTTTAATGCTCTGTTATAAAGAGGAATCCCATAGCCAATTCCACGTGACATTTCTATACGTAGCGCAATCAAAAAACCAATCGGCGCAAATCCTTTTTCTTCAATAAGTTCTTTCTCCGATTCGGATGACAAAAAGCTCTGTTCCAGCGTAATATATGTCAACGGACTGTCATAATTTTCGCCAGATGTTGTTTTTACTGGTTTATATGTAGCTTTGATGTAATCAAGATAGTGTTCTGGCATTGTAGCCAGATTTCTTAAAAATGGTTTATCCATTGATTGTATTTCTCCTTTCATATTATTGAAAGGTGATTACAAGTATACAGATAGGTAAAACAGACAAGTACACAAACAGATACAAGCACCAAGACCAGAACGTAAACACTGACAAGCACACCGACCTGTAACCTTTTCCCCAGCACTTACCTTAATATAAATAGATACCTATACATATACAGACGGCATACAGACTTCTATTGTATGTCAAATTGACAAAATAAACTGTCAAACAAAAAAGCTCTATTATCTCAATATAAGAGGTAATAGAGCCTTTATCTATTTTGCCTTTCTTCTTCGTTCTGTCAGTGCAATTTTGACACGTTGAATATCGATCGCAGAAGCTAATCCGTATTTTTTGCAAACATCCCTGTTGCTTATCTGACCTGCATCCAATGCGCACATATCTTTTAAATATTCCTCTTTATCAGGAAGTGTGCCACGTTTCGCAACATTACAGATTTTTAAATAAAATAGTTTCAGGTGTTCGCAATAATACGGTGTGCTTTCATAAGCCTGTGAATACTTGTAAAATGTCCTGTGTGTAATTCCAAGTTCTTGTTTACAAATGTCTACTGCAACTTCCGCTTGCTGCCATTTCCAATATATTTCTAAAAAGCGATCAATCGGTTCAGGAGCAGGTTTTTCTATCAAATGATCTAATTCTGATACAACTCTCCCAACTGTAGCATGCAACAAAAGTGCTTTTGACATTTCACGAACCTTTTCGTCTAAATTAGACAAGTCTATATCTGTTACAGGCTTATAGGAAAAATATTCGTTATCTAAAAAAATATATTGCCTGTTATTAGCTGCAAGTGTCGATACCATATGAATCAGATGTTCCATTCCTTCCGTTTCAACAATATCTTTAATTGAGCGGATGTAGATATTGCCATGAAAAGCTTCCAACTGGCATAGCAGTTCTAAAGTCTTGTTGATTGGTACTTTTCCGTTTGTAGGATCAGGAACGTTACGCCACAAAATAATAATGTGGTCATTTATCTCGAATGTATGAGGAAATTCCTCATTTTTATTCTTACAGTAATTTCTCATTTCACTTCTAAATATTTCACAGACGTGATTGCTTTTTTCCTCATATGTTAATGAAGAATCATATTCTGAGTAGTCGGCACTGATTATCCCGTAAGGGAGCGATCCAAAATCAAAAAAATACATAGTAATCACCTCTCTTGTATACATTATATATCTTACTTTTTCTCCTGTCAATAGTTTTGATACTTTTTTGTATTTTTATATCAAAACAGTTGACAAATAACCCAAATGTGCTATAATCAAATTATGATACAAAACAGCTTTTTGGTATCAAAATAAGATGCGGGAGGAATTAAATTATGGCTAGAACAAATAACGTTGGTCTGACACAGCTTAAAAATGGAAACTGGTCATGCCGTATATATATGAAAGATCCATTTACAGGGAAACAAATTGATACATCTTACCGTCGTGATGAAAACAACAACCCTTTTAAGACAAGGAAAGCAGCTTCAGATTTTCGTGCAAAAAAAATTGTGGAAATCAATAATCCTACAAAAATACCTCATACAGTGGAGGAAAAGACAATCGGTGATGTGTGGGAAGTGTACCTCAATGGAAAAGCAAAAGAAAAAGCCACATCAACAGTGACTCGTTATACTTCATTGTGGAAAAATCACATTAAGGAAAACTTTGAGAATGTAAAGGTAGATGAGCTAACCACCGCTCAAGTCGAGAATTTCTTACGTGATTTATACGATTCAGGTCTTAGCTATGCTTATGTGGAGGGATTTACCAAATTCTTTTGGCTAATTCTAGGTATTTCCGTTGACAACAACTGGATCAGCTATGAAAAATACCAGATGATGACGCAAAACAAAGGTACAAAAATTCATATGCCAGCTAAATACGAGGATGATGATACAGAGGACAATCCTATTGAAATCTTTGAGGGATATGAAATCGCACAGTTAGACGGATATTTTAAAGATTCAAACCTCTATACCGCTTTTCTAATGGGATATTACTTAGGTTTACGAATCAGCGAGTGTTTTGGAACTATGTGGACAGATATTAACTGGGCAGACCGTACAATCCGTATCAACAAACAAATGGTTTATGAAGATAATTGCTTTTGTCTGAAGCCACCCAAAACCAAAGCAGGATACAGAACGATTGATATTCCTAACGCACTATACGATCATTTGAAATATAAACTTCGCAGAGCAAGGAAGCAAAAACAGGGTATGGGGCAAGGGTATCGAGATTATGAAGTGGTTTTAGATAAAACAAAGAAAAATGTTGTTAAGCAGATTATAGGCGGTGACTTTATTAACCGCAAACCTAACGGAGAATTGTTGACAAATAACAGCTTCAAGTACCATGCTCAGCAGATAAAAGTCAAACTGAATATTGACTTTAAATATCACAGTCTCAGGCGTACCCACATTACACAGCTTGCAGCTATGAATACACCAATCAAAGAAACGCTGCTTCGTGTCGGTCACACTAAATACGATACGACAATGAAATTTTATGCGTCTGTCAACAGAGATACTAAAATTCGTCTGCTGGCAAATATTAACAACATCTCTTTAGAAGAACCGATTATTGATGTACCGCAAAGTGACGGAACAATCCGAAAGATGAAACAATCCGAATATGTGAAGTTCCAAAAAGCCAGTGCTTTAATGCCACGTTAAGCTGTGTAAATACCTGTGTAACAAATTTTTGAAGTCAATTTTTCCTTGACAATTCAAGGAAATCCAGACATAATAAACATGACGAAGCACGTCACGGAAGAGCATTCAAAGGCTTATTAGAAAGATACTTTGGCTAAGATAAAAATAAATAAAAAGTAAGACGGCGGATGCCGGACGTAAGTCCGGCATCCGTTTTTATCTGCGTATTTTAAATGGCTGTGATAATGTATGGAAAATCTAAGAAATTCGTAAGGCGCCCTTCCTTGACGTATCTATGAAAATGACTTAGAATAAAAGGTAATTTGAATAAAAGAACAGGAGATTTTTATATGCCGATTAAAATACAAAATGATTTGCCGGCCAGAAAGGTTTTGGAGGACGAGCATATTTTCGTGATGACGGAACGCAGAGCCTTGACTCAGAATATCCGTCCTCTGAAAATTTTGATTCTTAATCTGATGCCGACAAAGATTGAAACAGAGACTCAGATTCTTCGCTGCCTGTCAAATACACCGCTCCAGATTGAGATTGAATTGCTTCAGATGGAATCGCATACAGCGAAAAATATTTCAGAAAAACATATGATTACTTTCTATCAGACATTTCCACAGGTAAAAGACAAATGGTATGACGGAATGATTATTACCGGAGCGCCGGTGGAACTGATGGATTTTGAAGAGGTGGAATACTGGGATGAATTGTGTCAGGTGATGGAATGGTCAAAGACCCACGTCCATTCCACATTTCATATTTGTTGGGGGGCCCAGGCCGGGCTTTATTACCATTACGGTATTCCGAAATATATTTTGGATAAAAAGTTATCCGGTGTGTATAAACATTATTTAATTAATGCCAAATCCCGGTTATTCCGGGGCTTTGATTCGGAATTTTACGCGCCGCATTCCCGAAACACGACGGTTCGGGCGGAGGATATTGAAAAGGTTCCGGAATTAAAAATTATGGCGGCTTCCGACGAGGCCGGCGTTTATGTGGTGGGAAATCAGAGCGGCTCCCAGTTTTTTGTCATGGGCCATTCAGAGTATGATATTGATACCTTGTCAAAGGAGTATTTCCGGGATGTGGACAAGGGGCTGAATCCGGAAATTCCGGTAAACTATTTTGAGGATGATGACCCGAAAAAACAGCCGACGATGCGTTGGCGTGCCCACGGCACATGGATTTATTCGAACTGGCTGAATTACTTTGTGTATCAGACAACGCCATACATTTTGAACGAGGATGTTATTACTTTTACAGATGAGGACTAGATTATGGAAGATAAGGGCTACGGTGGCCTGACCAGTGCCGAGGTCAAAAAGAGAATCGACAAGGGCCAGGTCAATACATCAGATAGTCATATTTCAAAAACAACGGCAGAGATTGTTCGTTGTCATACACTGACTTATTTCAACTTTTTAAATGTATTTCTCGGAATTCTTGTAATTATTTCCGGCCAGTTTAAAAATCTGACCTTCCTTGGCGTTATATTCTGTAATTCGATTATAGGTATTTTTCAGGAATTGAAGGTTAAAAAATTAATTGATAATCTGGCGGTGATTACGGCCAGTAAAGCGCGGGTATGCCGAAATGGGAAATTTAAAGATATTCCCATAGAGGCTTTGGTGATTGACGATTTGCTTTTGGTGGAAAACGGCAATCAGATTGGCGCGGACTGTGTTGTTCTGGAATCGGAGGGCATTGAAGTCAATGAATCCATGATTACCGGAGAATCCAGGCCGGTACGTAAGGCGCCGGGGGATACGCTCTGGTCCGGAAGCTTTATGGTGGCCGGAAGCGGCAGGGCAAAGGTTATCCATGTGGGTAAGGATAATTATGCGACCAAGCTGGCCAGCCAGGCAAAGCAGAAAAAGCGGGCATCTTCTGAGATGCAGGATTCGATTAAGCGGATTATCAAGGTGACAGGAACGATTCTTGTGCCTGTGGGAATTTTACTGTTTATATCTCAGCGGGGCGCAGAAGGCATTACCTTTTCCGACGCGCTTGTAAATACGGTAGCCGGCGTTATCGGTATGATTCCGGAAGGACTTGTGCTTTTGACCAGCGTTTCTTTTATCCTTGGCGTTGGCCGCCTGGCCGGAAAGCAGGCGCTGGTGCAGGAGATGGAAGCCATCGAAGCTCTGGCGCGGGTAAATGTTCTCTGTCTGGATAAGACGGGGACTATCACGACGGGGGCTTTGGAGGTTGTTGAGCTGATTCCCTTTGGAGAAGATGCAGGACGGATGCGGGAGGTTATGAATGAGATTGCTTTTGCATTTGATGATGTGAACGCAACTCAGGATGCGTTGATGTCCTATTTTGAGAAAACGGAGAAATGGAAGATTCTATCGAAGATTCCATTTTCATCAGACAGGAAATACCGGGCAATTGCCTTTGAGGGAGAGGGGAATTATGTTCTCGGGGCGCCGGAATTTCTTGTGAAGGATAATAAAGAATTGAATGAAAAGGTGGACGCCTGTTCCCGGGATGGTATGCGCGTCCTTCTTTTAGGAAAATGTTCGAAGATAAATATGTCGGACATGTCGGTCAGCGGCGTGACGCCGTCGGGCCTGATTGTGATTTCTGACTGTATTCGGCCGGAAGCCAAAGGCACCTTTGAATACTTTGCCAGCCAGAATGTGGCCATTAAGGTAATTTCCGGGGATAATCCGGTGACGGTGTCGAATATTGCGGTCAAGGCTGGACTTGAGGGCGGCGAGCGGTATGTGGATGCCAATACGCTGCCGGAGGATTTCGAAGAACTTCGGGAGGTTGTTCCGAATTATACAGTCTATGGCCGGGTGCGCCCGGAACAGAAACAGCGGATTGTCAAGGCGTATCAGGCCAACGGCAGCGTGGTCGGTATGGTTGGCGACGGCGTCAATGATGTTCTGGCTTTAAAAGACGCCAACTGCGGTATTGCCATGGCGGCGGGAAGCGATGCAGCCAAACAGGTGGCGCACATCGTGCTGATGGATTCTAATTTTGCCAGTATGAAATCGATTGTCCGTGAAGGACGTATGATTATATCCAATATTGAGCGTGTCAGCGCCCTTTATCTGACAAAGACGATTTACTCCGTATTGTTGAGTATTATCTTTATTTTTCTTGGCCGGACCTATCCTTTTGTGCCGATTCATCTGAGTATTATCAGTACGACGGCCATCGGTATTCCGAGCTTTATTCTGACTCTGGAACAGACGGAGACGGTGACCAGCAACGGATTTATGCGGAATGTCCTGCGTATATCCCTGCCGAGTGCGTTGACGATGGTCATTATGCTGCTGATTAACCAGGCGGTCGCCGGATTTTTCGGTTTTGATGCGCTGATGCTTTCCACTTACAACCTGATTTTGGCCGGATGTATCAGTCAGATGGTTGTATGGGAGGTTTGCCGGCCGATGAATACGCGACGGCGGATTTTGTGTATTGTCATGGGATTTATTTTTACGGCGGCGATTTTCCTTTTCCCGGAATTTTTCAGTATCACACACATACTCAACTGGCGGTTAATTTTTATTATTCCGCTGATGATTCTTACCAGATATCTGATGCAGTGGCTGAAAAAGGCTGTCCGGATTCTGACAAAACAGCGCTGACCGGCGGATTCTACCGCTGGTCGGTTGCTTTTAGGGGCGCCTGGAATATAAGATGATTTCAGGAGGTGGCTTTATGTATCAGATGGACAATGAAAAGTTTGGACAGTTTATCGCACAGCTTCGAAAGGAAAAGCATTTAACTCAGAAGGCGTTGGCCAAACAGCTTTTTATTTCGGATAAAGCGGTCAGTAAATGGGAGCGGGGGCTGAGTATCCCCGGTGTGTCCATGTTAATCCCGATGGCAGAGATTCTTGGCGTGACAGTGACCGAGCTGCTTCGGGGTGAACGGTTGGAGGCGGAAAGCTCACTGAACAGGGATGAAATTGAAAAACTGGTGACCTGTTCGATGGATATGTCATTAAAAGCGGAGGAAAAACAGCGCAGGAAGCGCAGATGGTGGCTGGGGATTTACATACTCGCTCTGTGCATTACGGCGGCGGAGCTGGTTCTATTCCGGGCTCTTGGGCTTATGTGGAGCGATATGGCGGACGGACCGCTGCTTTGTACCGGATTACTGCTGGTATTTGGCGGATGGTTTTGCGTCTTTGCAAAAGAAACGCTTCCGTCTTTCTATGATAAAAACAAGATTCATTTTGTCTCGGAGGGCGTTTTCCGAATGAATATACCGGGACTTTATTTCAACAATAGTAACTGGCCTTATATTTTGAATGTGGGCCGGGGATGGACTTGCGGCGGAGCGGTGCTGCTTCCGGCGGTGAGTTTTATCGGCTGGTATTTGTCTGGCAGCGGGTGGTGGGAGAATGTCCGATGGATTGTTCCGTTGGTATTTGTCCTCGGTATGTTTATACCGATGTATATATTCGGAAAAAAGTACGAATGATTGAAAAATAATAAAAATAATTTTGTAGAAAATTGCCTTTGACTATGGCAGAAAAAATTGATATGATATTAAATACAGCGTGTAGCGAAACTGCGTAAATCCGGTTGCTTGCTACACGCTGTTTTTTTATGCCAAAGTATGCAGATGAAGGAGGAAACGAATATGGAAAAATGGAAATGTAGTGTATGCGGATACATTCATGAGGGAGCATTGCCGGAGGATTTTGTTTGTCCTCGCTGTAAACAGCCGGCTTCTGTTTTTGTTTTAATGGAAGATGAAAAGGCCGTGGGTAAGAATCCGTATGCGGGAACAAAAACAGAAAAAAATCTGGAAGAGGCTTTTTCCGGTGAGAGCCAGGCTCGGAATAAATATACTTTCTTTGCCGCAGTAGCCCAGAGAGAAGGCTATGAGCAGCTTGCGGAGCTGTTTCTGAAAACGGCGCGTAATGAGCAGGAGCATGCGAGAATGTGGTTTGAGGCCCTTGGCGGTATCGGAGGAACAGCCGCAAACTTACTGGCCGCAGCCGAAGGCGAGAACTATGAGTGGACGGATATGTATGACCGGATGGCGAAAGAGGCAGAGGAAGAAGGCTTCCCTGAGATGGCTGAAAAATTCCGTCGTGTAGGCGCTATTGAAAAGGCGCATGAGGAACGGTATCGTCAGTTACTCCATAACGTTGAAATGCAGGAAGTGTTTGCAAAGAGTGGCCAGACGATGTGGGAATGTCGCGTTTGCGGCCATCTGGTCGTAGGCACAGAGGCGCCGGAGGTTTGTCCGGTCTGCGGATATTCTCAGAGTTATTTTGAAGTTCGTAAAGAAAATTATTAATATAAGCGGAGGTTTTAAAATCCAATGGAACAGACAGCGAAGACAGACAAAATGGGATGTATGCCCGTAAATAAATTAATGTTGACCATGGGATTACCGATGATTATATCCATGGTACTTCAGGCCCTTTATAATATTGTTGACAGTGCATTTATCTCGAACATGGCGGAAAATGGCGAGGCGGCGTTGACAGCATTGACGCTGGCTTTCCCAATGCAGATGCTGATGGTTGCGATAGGTATCGGAACCGGTGTCGGTACAAATGCGCTTTTGGCGAAGAGCCTTGGACAGGGAAATAAAGAAAAGGCGAGCAAGGTTGCAGGAAATTCTCAGTTTTTGGCGTTGATTATTTATATCGTATTTTTATTGTTTGGCATTTTCGGTGTGCGCTTTTACATATCGACCCAGACAACAAATGAATTGATTTACAGTATGGGCGTGGATTATCTGACGATTTGCTGTGTTGTCTCTCCGGGGATTGTTTTCTTTTCTGTTTATGAAAAATTACTTCAGGCCTGCGGTCATTCCATGTTTTCTACGATTGCCCAGATTGCCGGCGCCATCACAAACATTATTCTGGACCCTATTATGATTTACGGGCTGCTCGGCTGCCCGGAAATGGGGGTAAAGGGCGCCGCTTACGCAACGGTTATCGGACAGTGCGTTTCATGGATTCTTGCTTTGATTTTCCATTTGAAAGTCAATAAGGATATCATGAAAAAACGTAAATACTTCAAACCGTCCGCATCAGTCATCAAAGGCATCTATTCGATAGGCCTGCCGGCGATTATCGCACAGGCATTGATGTCCATTATGACATATGGATTAAACATTATTTTGGGAACGGTGGGAGAAAATCTGGTAACTGCTTACGGCCTTTATTATAAAATTCAGCAGTTCATATTATTTGCGGCCTTTGGTCTGCGTGATGCGATTACGCCGATTGTATCCTTCAGTCATGGTATGGGAAGTAAATCCCGTATCCGTGATGGTATCAAATATGGATTGCTGTATACATTTATCATTATGGTAATTGGTACGGCGATTGTGGAAATTTTTGCCGGACCCCTTGCAAGGGTATTCGGCTTATCCGGGGAGACAGAGGTGCTTTGTATCAGCGCGATGCGTATTATTTCAATCAGCTTTATCTTTGCCGGAGTCAACATTGCATTACAGGGCGTATTTCAGGCATTGGACGGCGGTCCGGAATCTTTGATTATTTCACTTTGCCGTCAGCTCATTTTTGTATTGCCTGTGGCATGGATTTTTGCACAGATTGTGCTTAAATCATCGGGTCCAATGTGGCTTTTATGGACGACTTTCCCGATTGCTGAAATTGTGACCGCAGTTATCGCATGTCTGTTGATGCGGAAAATATATAAAAAAGTCGAAGCTTTAAAAAACTAGAATAAAAAGGAGGTTGGTACTATGAAAAACAGAGTTATCACCATCAGCCGTCAGTTTGGAAGCGGTGGAAGAACCATTGGCAAAGAAGTTGCCGCCAAATTGGGGATTCCATGCTATGACCATGAGGTTATTGAAAAAATTGCGGAAAAAAGCGGATTTACGAAAGAATATATCGATAAACGCAGTGAGGATGTAGCCCGTGGAAGCTGGCTGGCCGGCGCGCTCTTCGGCAGAGACTATTCCGGCTATTCGACACAGGATTATGTCTGGAAGTTCCAGAGAGACACGATTTTGGAACTGGCCGAGAAAAGTCCGTGTGTCATTGTCGGACGATGTGCGGATTACATATTGAAGGATGAAGCCGATTGCCTGACCGTATTTATCCATGCGGATATGGAAAAGCGGGCTGCGCGTATCGTAGAGCAGTATGGTGAACGTCCCGAATCTCCTCAAAAACGACTGAAAGATAAGGATAAACGGCGGGCTGCTTACTATCAGTTTTATACAGATACCCAGTGGGGCGTTGCCGAGCATTATCATGTTTCTTTAGACAGCGGCGTTTTAGGCATTGAAAAATGCGTGGAAGTTCTCACAAGCTTATTTTAGACAGATTGAAGGGGGAGCCCCAAAGCCATATGAATGTTATGGCTTTGGGGCTCCCTTTTTGATTTTAGAAGCCATCCATGGTGTGAACAGATGGGTGAAAATCGAATGATATTCTTCGAAGGATACCTCAGGGCCGTTGGTCAGAATTTCCATTTCAATTCCAAAGAGGTTGACCCGGAAGGGCATGACGGTCATACCGTTTCTTAAGTAAAAAGCCTTTCTGCGGATACGTTCCGCTGTGTTTTTTGATGGAATATCGGGGGCTTCAATTTCTAAAAGGAAACGCTTGCCCGAATATTTTTCAAAAAGCAGGTGGAGGGCGGAGGAACCGGCGCCGCTGTTCCTGCGGTTATCATCGATGGCAAAGTAATCCAAAAGGACGATATCGTTATATAGAATAGTGATGGCCAGACCGAGAAAATTTCCGTTATCATCTTCGATGGATAATATTTCCATGGAGCCTTCGGCCTGTTTTTTGCGTATTATAAAAAAAGGTTTCCGCTCCGAAGCCGGAAAAGCGCGGAGATATAATTTTTTTATGTCGGTCAGACGTTTCCGACTGAGATTTTGAGTTAATTTCATGTGGGATTTTCGCCTTTCTTGTTTTTTATCTGTCTGAATAGTATAATACGAATGGGCAGAAATGCCAACCCATATGTAACATTGGAAATTGAATCAGGTGGTGACAGAATGAATTCAGAGAAATTAATAAAAAATATTATTGACCAGATGAAGGAAGCCCAGATTAAACTGGGGTTTGCTAAAGAAACAACGCGCTTATATTATCCGGTGGCGTCTTTGAACGCCATGCTGGGTATTCATGCGGAAAATGATGAAGAAATGCTGGAGGCTTTGGCCGCTCCGGCTTTTCATGATACGGGACTGGGGCCGCTTCATTTTTCATCCCACAAAGGCCGCATTGAAATCAGTGTGCCGCCGGAGGGAGCCGAGTATGTCCATGAGAAAGTGGAAGCGCCGGCCTTTTTAAAGGCCATGATTGAATTGTTCCGGCAAAATCATCATTGCAGCGTCGGGGATGTCCGGGCGTTATTTGAAAGTTTCAGTAAGGACTATGTCTATGAGAAAATGCCGGAGGGTTCCGATTTTGATGCGGTTCTTTATTTTAAAGATACTTCCGTAGACGCTTATTATTATTGTGTTAAAGAAGAAATGGGACACACTATTTATCATCGGTTTACAAAAGAGGATATGGAAAATCTCTGGTGATAGAATTTATGGCGTCCGGGTTACGGTTAAAGAAAGTCAGCCGGGGGATTTGAAATCCTCCGGCTGTTTCCGGCTATCTACCGCAGCTCGGCAATTCTTGTGACGGCTACGTAAATATCGCTGATTTTAAACCAGGTCGGGTAATCGACAACGCCGGTGACCGGAAGGCCGAAAACCCGCTGGAAGTCTGCAACGGCCTGACGGGTTCTTTCGCCATAAATGCCGTCGGCGGTGAGTGCAGGGAGGGCCGGATAGGTCTGTGCAATCCGGTTAAGCTGCTCCTGCATTTGACGCACCTTGGCTCCGGTAGAGCCAACTGTCAAATCAGCTCCGGGCCAGGAGGAAGGGATACCGCTGATTTGCTCGGCGGTATTGATGTACATATCATTTCCGTAATAATAGCGGATGATTTCAAGAGGGGCATAGCCCTGGTCGCCCAGATTCTTGGAGCCCCACTGGGACATCCAGTTCGGACAGCTTACCCGTTTGCCGTCGCAGTACTGGGTCAGTATGGGCTGCCGTACATTCGGCCGGGATAAGAAGTTGGCAAAAATCGTGTCCACAACCCGGGAAATACTTTCGTATACATTTCGTCCATAGACGAAAAAATGGTCGTAGGCCGTCGAAGAAGTAATCGTAAAGTCGAAGCCTTTGTTCCTGTACCACTCGGTGTAAACCCGGTTCAGGGTAAAGGAGAGAATGGCGAGGACATTGGCGATGATGGTAGATTCGGGCCAGGTTGCATAAATTTCGCTGGAAGCCACATTTTTAATATAATCACGGAAGGGAACAAAATAGTTGGCGGCGCTGTTATCGGTCGGCGGTCCGTCGTGAACGATGATTGTTTCCGGCACAACGACCCGGCTGAGGACGATTTCACCGGTTTCATTCACATCCTTGATTTCGGCTTCCGCAATTTTCGGCGGATAAAGCTTCCAGAGCGTATGGGCGCCGATGACCAGTGGATTGTAGGCCGGCGTCTGGGTGACGACGGGGCTCATGCGGACATTGGAGAGGCCGAGCTGACCGGATAAAATCTGGATGCCGGAAATTTCAACTTCTTCAAATCCGGGGGCGGTGATTTTCAGATTGTATTCCGAATAGGGCTGAGTATCTCCGGGTTCAAGACTATACTCCACAGGCGGGGCGGCCAGTTCAATCGTGTCGCTGTTGCCGCTGTTATCCGTGGTGATGCGCTCCAGAATCTGCTCCGGTTCTCCGGTGGAGGAAATTTCAATGGTGGCATCGTCAATCGGGACATTGCCCTCGGCGGAGACCGCCGATATACGCAGTTGACCCTTATCAATTAAATTTATTTCTGGCATAGTTTGTTTCCTGAAATTGTTTTGTATAATATATGCAAATACCGGGGAAATGATAAATAAAATTTATTCCGATTTTACGAAAATAGTTTGGAGAGTGAAAAAAAATAAAGGAAAAGGTTGTTTTTCTAAAAATGATGTGATATACTTTTAGCAATTTAGGGTTTTTTGTCAGATGTCAAAGAAAAAGAAATTCGGAATAAAATTCACGAATCACTCTTTTTTTTTGGGAAAATAGGGCAAAATGCTTATATTTATGCAAATAGAGACAGAAACATGAATAATTATGCTCCTGCGATACGTCTTAAAACGGATGTGGAACAGAGGATAAGAAAGGGACAGGTGAGTGAATGAAGGCATTTTTAATACTAGCCGATGGCACGGTCTTTGAAGGAACAAGCATTGGTTCGCAGCGGGAAATCATTAGTGAAATCGTTTTTAATACGTCAATGACAGGATATTTAGAAATTCTTACAGATCCATCCTATGCCGGGGAAGCCGTTGTCATGACATATCCAATAATTGGAAATTATGGAGTATGTTTTGATGATATGGAAGATGACAGACCCTGGCCGGATGGATTTATTGTTAGAGAGCTGGCAACAGCGCCAAGTAATTTCAGAAATGAATGTGGCCTGTCTGAATTTTTAAAAGACCATGATATTCCTGGAATTCAGGGCATTGATACCCGGGCGCTGACGAAAATTCTGAGAAGTCAGGGAACCATGAACGGTATGATTACGACCAGCGAAAATTTTGATTTAGAAGAGATTCTCCCGAGGATTCGTGCGTTTAAAGCGAAAGATGTTGTAAAAAGAGTTACCTGCGCCCAAAAGGAACATTTTTCTGATGGAAAATACAAGGTGGCCCTGATGGATTTCGGGGCAAAGAGAAATATTGCCAGAGAGCTTGCCAAACGGGGATGTGAAGTGACCATTTATCCGGCCTATACGTCTGCGGAAGAAATTATGGCGGCCCATCCGGACGGCATTATGCTCTCCAACGGCCCTGGGGACCCGAAGGATTGTATGCCGATTGTCGCTGAGGTGAAAAAAATGTTTGATGCGGATATTCCGATGTTTGGTATCTGTCTCGGACATCAGCTCTTAGCTCTGGCCAACGGCGCCGACACCCGTAAAATGAAATGGGGACACCGCGGCGCCAATCATCCGGTCAAAGACCTTGTGACCGGACGGGTTTATATTTCCACACAGAATCACGGCTATGTGGTTTCTTCAAAATCCGTTCCTGACGGCGTTGCCGAGGTGAGCTTTAGAAATGCCAACGATGCGACGATGGAAGGACTTCACTATCTTGGAAAAAATGTCTTTACCGTTCAGTTCCATCCGGAAGCCTGCGGCGGCCCGCAGGATACGGGGTTCCTTTTTGACAAGTTTATTAACATGATGGAGGTTGCGAAAGATGCCTAAGAAGAATAGTATTAAAAAAGTGTTAGTCATTGGTTCCGGCCCGATTATCATCGGACAGGCAGCAGAATTCGATTATGCCGGCACACAGGCCTGTCGTTCCCTGAAAGAAGAAGGGGTTGAGGTCGTTCTTGTCAACTCCAATCCGGCCACCATCATGACCGATAAAAATATTGCGGATAAGGTGTATATTGAGCCTTTAGATGTGGACGTCCTCAAGAAAATCATAGAAAAAGAAGAACCGGACAGTCTGCTTCCGACGCTGGGCGGGCAGGCCGCATTAAATATTGCCATGGAGCTTTATGAGTCCGGGTTTCTGAATGAAAAAAAGGTTCAGATGATTGGAACGACTTCGGAAACCATTAAAAAGGCAGAGGACCGTCTGGAATTTAAAGAGACAATGGAAAAAATCGGAGAGCCCTGCGCGGCCAGTGAAGTCTGTACCACATTAAAAGGGTGTATCGATTTTGCGGAAAAGATTGGCTATCCGGTCGTTATCCGTCCGGCCTATACATTGGGCGGCAGCGGCGGCGGTATCGCCCACAGCCTGGAAGAATTAAAAGAGATTGCCAGCAACGGACTGCGCCTGAGCCGTGTGGGACAGGTATTGGTAGAGCGTTATATCGGCGGCTGGAAGGAAATCGAATACGAAGTGATGCGCGACAGCTACGGCAACTGCATTACCGTATGTAATATGGAAAACATTGACCCTGTCGGCGTTCACACGGGAGACAGCATTGTTGTCGCTCCGTCACAGACGCTGGCAGATAAGTAATATCAGATGCTCCGCACCTCTGCTTTAAATATCATTACGGAACTGGGAATTACCGGCGGCTGTAACGTTCAGTACGCATTAAATCCGGACAGTTTTGAATACTGTGTTATCGAGGTCAACCCTCGTGTCAGCCGTTCTTCCGCACTGGCTTCCAAGGCTACCGGATATCCGATTGCCAAGGTTGCCGCCAAAATTGCGCTTGGCTATGCCCTGGATGAAATCAAAAACGCTGTCACAGGAAAGACCTATGCCAGCTTTGAGCCGGCGCTGGACTACTGTGTTGTCAAAATACCGAAATGGCCGTTTGATAAATTTGTCAGCGCCAAACGTACATTGACGACCCAGATGAAGGCCACCGGAGAGGTCATGAGCATTTGTCCGAATTTTGAAGGCGCTTTAATGAAAGCGCTGCGTTCTCTGGAACAGAATATTTACAGTCTGAATTACGGCGGATTCGGAGAGCTTTCCGACGAAGAACTGGAAAAGGCCCTTTACCTCATTGACGACCACCGTCTATTCTACATTGCCGAAGCTTTCCGGCGCGGCTACGATATGGAAAAAATTCATGCCATCAACAAGATTGACAGGTGGTTTCTGGATAAGATTAAAGTTCTCGTCGATATGGAAAACCGTTTGAAAACCGAGGAGCTGACGGCAGAACTTTTGAAAGAAGCAAAACGGATGGAATTTCCGGACAGAGCCATTGCCCAGTTTACGGGTAAGAGTGAGGCGGAAGTAAAGGCAATGCGCTACCGCAATAATATTATTGCGGCCTTTAAGATGGTAGATACATGCGCCGCCGAATTTGAATCGGAGACACCGTATTATTATTCCTGCTTTGGCAGTCAGAACGAGGTTGAGCCGGGAGATAATATGCGTAAAAAGATTGTTGTCCTCGGTTCCGGTCCGATTCGCATCGGCCAGGGAATTGAGTTTGACTATTGCTCCGTACACAGCGTATGGGCCCTGGCCGATGCGGGTTACGAGACGATTATTATTAACAACAATCCGGAGACCGTAAGTACGGACTTTGATATTGCGGATAAGCTTTACTTCGAACCGCTGACACCGGAGGACGTGGAAAATATCGTCCGTCTGGAAAAACCGGACGGTGCGGTTGTTCAGTTTGGCGGACAGACAGCGATTAAATTAACGGAAGCCATCATGAAGATGGGCGTGCCGATTCTCGGAACAAGCTCCGACGATGTGGATGCCGCAGAGGATAGAGAGCGGTTTGATGAGATTCTTGAACAGTGTAAGATTCCGCGTCCGGCCGGAACAACGGTATTTACCACCGAAGAAGCGCTGCAGGCGGCCAATGAGCTGGGATATCCGGTGCTTGTGCGTCCGTCCTACGTTCTCGGCGGCCAGGGGATGCAGATTGCGGTCAATGACGGCGATATCGTTGAATTCATGGCAATTATTAACAGAGATGTTCAGGAACATCCGATTTTGGTTGACAAATATCTGGTCGGTAAGGAAGTCGAGGTTGACGGCGTATGCGACGGAATAGACATATTGATTCCTGGTATTATGGAGCATATTGAACGGGCCGGCGTACACTCCGGGGACAGTATTTCCGTTTACCCGGCGCAGAGTTTGTCGGAAGACATCATTAAAAAGCTGGAAGATTACACGGGGCGCCTGGCGAGAGCGCTTCACGTAAAGGGACTTTTAAATATCCAGTTTATTGTCCATGATAATGAAGTGTATGTTATCGAAGTCAATCCGCGTTCCAGCCGTACCGTTCCTTATATCAGCAAGGTGACCGGTATTCCGATTGTGGACATTGCTTCTAAGGTTATCGTCGGAAAGACGATTAAAGAGTTGGGATATGAGCCGGGACTCCAGAAGAAATCCGATTATATTGCCATTAAACAGCCGGTATTCTCCTTTGAGAAGCTTCGCGGCGCGGAAATCAGCCTTGGACCGGAAATGAAATCCACCGGCGAGGTTCTCGGTATTGCGAAAGATTTTCATGAAGCATTATATAAATCCTTCTTGGGCGCGGGCATCAATCTGCCACGGACAAAGAAAATGATTTGTACCGTTAAGGATTCGGATAAAGAAGAGTTGATTCCGATTGCCAAACGGTTCTACGACTTGGGATACGAGATTTATGCGACCCGCAGTACGGCGGCCGTTTTGAATGAAAATGGCATGAAAGCCACACGAATTAATAAAATTCATGACGGTTCACCGAATGTCCTGGATTTAATTCTGGCCGGTGAAGTTGATTTGATTATCGATACGCCGACCCATGGCCGTGACAAATCGAGAGACGGCTTCCTCATTCGCCGGAATGCCATCGAGACGGGCGTGACCTGTCTGACTTCCCTGGATACGGCAAAGGCGCTTGTGACCAGTCTGGAAAATGCCAGCTTAAATAATTTGTCTGTCGTGGATATCGCTGAAATTTAAAATTCAGGTTTCTCTATTGACAAAATATGGGATTTACTGATATGATTAGCCCATAACACAAAGGCGTGCTTAACTGTATAAGTACGCCTTTTTTTAAAAAAAGGAGTGAAAATGAGTGTCAAGATATACTAAACAGGATATCATTCGTATGATTCAGGATAATGACGTTGAATTTATCCGTCTTCAATTTACAGATATTTTCGGAACTTTGAAAAACGTGGCGATTACGGCCAGTCAGATTGAAAGGGCTTTGAAAAATGAATGTATGTTTGACGGCTCGGCAATCGAAGGCTTTGTCCGGATTGAAGAATCCGACATGTATCTTCATCCGGACCTGGATACATTCCAGATTTTTCCGTGGCGGCCTCAGCAGGGCAAGGTGGCCCGTCTGATTTGCGACGTATACCGTCCCAACGGCGAGCCATTTGAGGGGGACCCGAGATATATTTTGAAAAAAGTCATTAAACAGGCCGAGGATATGGGCTACAGCTTTGAAGTCGGACCGGAATGTGAATTTTTCCTTTTCCATACCGATGATAACGGTATGCCGACGACCATTACCCATGAAAAAGGCAGTTATTTTGACCTGGGTCCGGTGGACTTGGGTGAAAATGCCCGCCGGGATATGGTGCTGAATCTGGAAGATATGGGCTTTGAAATTGAAGCGTCCCATCACGAGGTAGCTTCCGCCCAGCATGAGATTGATTTCGCCCACAATGGAGCGCTTCAGACGGCGGACGGTATCATGACCTTAAAGCTGGTTATTAAATCCATTGCGAAACGCCATGGATTACATGCGTCCTTTATGCCGAAGCCAAAGTCCGGCGTTTCCGGTTCCGGTATGCATATTAACATGTCTTTGCAGAAAAATGGACATAATATTTTCTATAATCCGGAAGGTGAGCTGGAGCTGAGTGAAGACGCTTATCATTTTATTGCCGGAATTTTGGCCCATGCCAAAGGCATTACGGCGCTGACCAACCCGTTGGTTAATTCTTATAAACGGTTAGTCGCCGGATATGAGGCCCCGATTTATATTGCATGGTCTGTGATGAACCGGAGTCCGCTGGTGCGCGTTCCGGCCGCCCGGGGCAAGGGGACCCGCGTAGAGCTGCGCTGCCCGGACCCGGCATGTAATCCATATCTTGTTCTGGCTGTCTGCCTGGCGGCCGGTCTGGAAGGAATCAAGAAGAAACTTGTTCCTCCGGCCAGAGTTGACCGGAATATTTTTGAAATGGACAGAAATGAAAAAGAAGCGCTTCATATAGAAAGTCTTCCGCAGGATTTGTGCGAGGCGACAAGGGAATTGGAGAAAGATGCCTTTGTCCGCAACGTGCTTGGAGAGCATGTCAGCGAGAAATATATTGAAGCAAAATATAAAGAATGGGAAAATTACCGTGTTCAGGTAACCGAATGGGAAATCGAAGAATACCTGTACCGTATTTAAGCATTTAAACCGGCATACAGCAAAACCGAGGTGATGAAAATGGTCAGCATAATCGTAGCCTTTAAAAAACAGACAGATGCGGCGAATATACGAAATTTGTTGACGCGGTTTGGGTATAATGTCGTCGGGGTTTGCACAAGCGGAGCCGCCGTTTTGAATGTCATCGACCAGATGATTGATTCGGACGGGATTGTTGTTTGCGGCTGCCGTTTGGGAGATATGGATTGTTTCCATCTGCATAAGTTCTTGCCCGAATATTATCAAATGGTTATTATGGGGTCGCAGGCCGCTTTAGAACAAGTGGAATATATGGATGCTTTAAAGATTACGCTGCCGATGAAAACCCAGCTTTTCATCAATAATATCGAGCTTTTAGAAACAACAATGATGCGCAGGCGTAAAAAGCGCCGGGAGATGCCGAAAAACCGTTCAGGGGAAGAACGCATTTTGATTGACAGCGCAAAGAGCCTGTTAATGGAAGCGAAAAAATATACGGAAGAGGAGGCGCATCGTTATCTCCAGAAAACCAGTATGAGCAACGGTACAAGTATTGTGGAGACGGCTCAGATGGTATTGGAATTATTTGGATAAACAGGAGGGATTATGGTCAGAAATAACCGGGGGAAATATTTCATTTTTGCAATGTCGATAGTGTGTGCGCTGCTTTTGACAGCATGCGGCAGCACATCAAGTAAAGAAAGTATTGTGGAGCAGAACACGGTCAATTATAAGACGAACAATTATGCCGCAGCGGATTATAGCTATGAGGCCGCGGCCGCAGAAGAGGGCTATGACGCTGCGGATACCGGAGCGTACAGCGAGGCTACGCAAGCCGGCGGCGCGTCGGAGAACGGCTCCCTTTTGTCGGAGGATGCGGCGGCTGCCGAAAGCGGACGGAAGCTGATAAAAAATGTCAGCTTGGATGTGGAGACAAAGGCTTTTGATACGTTTATTGCCGATTTGGAGAAAGAAGTGGAAGGCCTTGGCGGCTATATTGAGTATTCCAGTGTGAGCGGCAGCAGTTATTTATCCGAGGGGAATCAGCGCATGGCCTGGTATACGGCCAGAATTCCCGAATCAAAGCTGGAAACCTTTATTTCCAAAGTGGGAGATAACGGGAATATTACAAATATCTCGCGGGATGTGAGGGATATTACTCTGGAATATGTGGATGTGGAAGGGCGGATTTCATCTTTGGAGACGGAGCTTGAACGGTTAAATGAACTGCTTTTGGAGGCGTCTTCGATTGAGGATATTCTCGCCATTGAAGCCAAAATTTCCGATGTCCGCTATGAATTGGAATCCTATCAGAGCCAAATGAACAGTTATAAAAATCAGATTGATTACAGTACAGTCAACATAAATGTGATGGAAGTGGATGTTGTATCGGCCGGAATAGGCGATTCGGCATGGGAACAGATTCAAAGCGGATTTATGAATAGCCTTTACGGACTTGGGAGAGGATTGAGCCGTTTTGTTATCGGCCTGCTCAGTGCGATTCCGTATCTGGCCGTGATTGCCGTGATTGTTGTCATTGTCGTGAAAGTGGCCCATAAGCGGGGAAAAAGAAGAAAAGAACGTCAGGCGGAGGAAACGCAGACAGACGAGACAGATAAATAGATAGTTTATAGAAAGAGGCAGGGCAGGCGAAATACGCGGAGCGTGTTTCGCCTGGTTTATGGATATCGAAGGAGGACGGATAAATGGCAAATGTGATTTCTGATGAAACCATCGAATATGTCGGTATTCTGGCAAAGCTTGAATTGTCTGAGGAAGAAAAAGAACAGGCAAAAAAGGACATGGGCAGTATGCTGGACTATATTGATAAATTAAACGAACTGGACACTTCCGGGGTTGAGCCGATGTCTCATGTGTTTCCGGTACATAATGTGTTCCGTGAAGACGTTGTAGTAAACGGCGATACCCGTGAAAAAATTCTGGCCAATGCACCAAGGGAAAAAGATGGAAGCTTTGTGGTGCCAAAGACGGTAGAGTAGGAGGGAAACCATGGATTTAATGCAGTTGACCGCAGTTGAACTGGGGAAAAGAATTAAAAATAAAGACGTGACTGTGAAAGAATGTGTGGAAGCGGCCCTCGCTAACATTGACGCTGTGGAAGACCAGATTCACAGCTTTGTTACGGTAGACAGGGAAGGGGCTTTAAAAAAAGCAGAGGAAATTCAGTCAAAAATTGATGCGGGAGAACTTACGGGGCCTTTAGCCGGCGTCCCTGTGGCCATCAAGGACAATATGTGTACAGAGGGGATGCTGACAACTTGCAGTTCCAGAATTCTTTATAATTTTGTGCCAACCTATACGTCCGAGGCCGTACTGAATCTGGAAAGAGCCGGAGCCGTCATTATCGGAAAAACCAATATGGATGAATTTGCCATGGGAAGTACGACGGAAACCTCCGCCTTTGGACCGACGAAAAATCCGTGGAATACGGAACATGTACCGGGCGGTTCCTCCGGCGGTTCCTGTACGTCAGTGGCTGCCGAGGAAGTTCCTTACGCCCTTGGTTCGGATACGGGCGGTTCCATCCGTCAGCCAAGTTCATTCTGCGGCGTTGTGGGAATTAAACCGACCTATGGCACAGTTTCCCGTTACGGCCTTATTGCCTATGGTTCTTCGTTGGACCAGATTGGCCCTGTAGCGAAGGATGTGACCGACTGTGCGACAATTTTGGAAGCCATCGCCTCCTATGACCCGAAGGACAGCACCTCCGTTCAACGTGAGGACTATGACTTTACGTCGGCGTTGGTGGACGATGTGAAGGGACTTCGCATCGGAATTCCGAGGGACTATTTTGGCGAAGGTCTGGATGAAGAGGTGAAGACGGCCGTTCTTGCCGCGGCGAAGGCTCTGGAAGAAAAAGGCGCTGTTGTCGAAGAATTCGACCTGAGCCTGGTGGAATATGCCATTCCGGCCTATTATGTTATCGCTTCTGCGGAAGCCAGCTCCAATCTGGCCCGGTTTGACGGTGTGAAATACGGCTATCGTACCGAAGAATACGAAGGACTTCACAACATGTATAAGAAGAGCCGTTCCGAGGGATTTGGAGCGGAGGTGAAACGGCGGATTATGCTCGGCTCCTTTGTTTTAAGCTCCGGTTATTATGATGCTTACTATCTGAAAGCCCTGCGTACAAAGGCGCTGATTAAGCAGGCCTTTGATAAAGCCTTTGAAAAATACGATGTGATTCTGGGGCCTGCGGCGCCGACGACGGCGCCAAAACTTGGCAAGTCTCTCAGCGACCCGATTAAGATGTATCTGGGAGATATTTATACGATTTCTGTTAATCTGGCCGGACTGCCGGGCTTATCCATGCCATGCGGTACAGACAGCAGGGGACTGCCGATAGGTGTTCAGATGATTGGAGATTGCTTTAAAGAAAAAAATATTATCCGGGCGGCCTATGCCTTTGAACGGACGAGAACCTATCAGCGTCCGGCGTTGGCAGAGCAGAAAGCCTGCACTCAGGATAGGGCGGCATTTGCCGGGAAAGGAGCAGAATAATGGCAAAACAGTATGAAACCGTCATTGGACTGGAAGTCCATGTAGAGCTTGCAACAAAAACAAAAATCTTCTGTTCCTGCAGTACGGAATTCGGGGGAGCGCCAAACACCCATACCTGTCCGGTATGTACCGGAATGCCCGGTTCTCTGCCGGTGCTGAATAAGCAGGTTGTTGAATATGCCATTGCCGTTGGGCTGGCGACCAATTGTTCCATTACCCAGTATTGTAAATTTGACCGAAAGAATTATTTTTATCCGGATAATCCGCAGAACTATCAGATTTCCCAGCTCTATCTGCCAATCTGCCGCAATGGCGGTGTGGAGATTGAGACGGAAAAGGGCGGCAAAAAAACCGTCGGTATTCATGAAATCCATATGGAGGAGGACGCAGGAAAGCTGATTCACGATGAATGGGAGGATGCTTCTCTGGTAGATTTCAATCGTTCCGGCGTTCCTCTTATCGAAATCGTATCCGAGCCGGACATGCGTTCTGCCGATGAAGTCATCGCTTATCTGGAAAAACTGCGTATGATTATTCAGTATCTTGGGGCTTCCGATTGTAAACTCCAGGAAGGTTCTATGCGGGCCGACGTCAACCTGTCTGTCCGTGAAGTGGGGGCCGGGGTCTTTGGAACGCGTACGGAGATGAAAAACCTGAATTCCTTTAAGGCCATTGCCCGAGCTATCGAGGGTGAACGGGAGCGCCAGATTGACCTGTTGGAAGCGGGCAAAGCGGTTGTTCAGGAAACACGGCGTTGGGATGATACCAAAGAAACTTCCTATGCGATGCGTTCAAAAGAGGACGCCCAGGATTATCGATATTTTCCGGAACCGGACCTTGTGCCGATTATTATCAGCGATGAATGGATTGAAGAAATCCGCAGCCGTCAGCCGGAGCTTCGCACAGAAAAACTGGAGCGCTATAAGAAGGAATATGACATTCCCCAGTATGATGCGGAAATACTCACTTCCCATAAAAAGCTGGCGGATATATTCGAAGCGACGGTGGCCCTTGGAAAGAAACCAAAGGAGGTTTCCAACTGGCTGATGGTGGAAACGATGCGTCTTTTAAAGGAGCATGATATGGAGCCGGCCGATTTGCGCTTTGCACCGGAAAATCTGGCAAAGCTTATCGGTTTGATTGAAGCGGGGGCCATTAACCGGACAACGGCCAAGGAAGTTTTCGAGAAGGTTTTTGCTGACAATGTGAATCCGGAAACCTATGTTGAAGAAAATGGATTGAAGATTGAAGCCGACGACGGCGCTCTTAAAGGAATTATTGAAGGCATTGTCGCCGCGAATCCTCAGTCTGTGGCCGATTATAGAGCCGGAAAGAAAAAAGCCATCGGTTTCCTTGTAGGACAGACGATGAAAGCTATGAAAGGCAAAGCGGACCCGGGAACCGTCAATAAAATACTGACTGAAATTTTAAATTCTTAAATATTTTGAAAAATGGATAGATACTTTTAATTTTCTTGAATCGGGAAGAATTAGAAGTATCTATTTTTTTATCCGGTGGGGTCAAATTTGTGATAGAATAAAGCAAGTAAACATCGGTATTGGAGGTTCAAATTGAAAATATTTCACATTGCCGATTTGCATATCGGAAAACAGTTAAATTATTATAGCTTAAAAGAAAATCAGGAAGATATCCTGAATCAGATAATAGAAAAAATGGAAGAATACCGGCCGGATGTTTTGCTGATTGCGGGGGACATTTTTGATAAAGCCATGCCTTCGGGAGAGGCCTACGGATTGTTTGATGATTTTTTAAACCGGGCGGCCGCCTTGCGTCCGGCTGTCCCAATCTGTATGATTGCGGGAAATCATGATTCACCGGAGCGATTGAATTATGCCAGCAGTTTTATGGAAAAGCATCAGATTTATATATCGGTCATGCCGCCCCAGAGAGCGGATGAGTATTTGAAAAAAGTGGTGTTGGAGGATGCGTTTGGCCCGGTCAATATCTATCTTCTGCCTTTTACAAAGCCGGGTTATGTCCGGCCGCTATTTCCGGATGCCGATATGACAGACTATGAGACGGCTGTCCGGGCCGTGCTTGAGCGGGAGAGGGTGGATACGTCTCAGAGAAATATTCTTGTGTCCCACCAGTTTTATCAGAGTATGGGATGGGAGACGGCAACCTGCGATTCGGAACAGGTATTGTTATCGGTCGGCGGGCTGGACCGGATTGACATTTCGGTGTTAAAGGACTTTGATTATGTGGCCCTGGGGCATCTGCACGGGCCGCAAAAGATTAAAGAAGCGCATATTCGCTATGCGGGTTCGCCTTTGAAGTATTCGGTGAGCGAAGAACGGCATCATAAATCCATTACCATGGCGACGTTTGGGAAAAAAGGCGAACCGCCAGAAATCCGGCAGATTCCGTTAAAGGCCAGACAGGATGTCCGCACGGAGCGGGGAATGTTGAAAGAGGTTTTAGACCGGGCGACGGAGGAAAACCGCCATGATTTTGTCAGTGTGACGCTTACCGATGAAAACGAGCCGTATCGGATGAAAGAGATGCTCAGAGAGGTTTACGACTATCTTTTAGAAATCCGGGTAGATAACAGGCGGACGCAAAAACGTCTGGAATTGACGTTGGAAAAGCAGGAAAATCTGACGCCGTTGGAAGCTTTTCGGGCTTTTTATGAAGATGTCGGGAAAATGCCGCTGACGGAGGCGGAGGAAATTTTGATACAGAAAACACTGAATCAATTGACGGAGGACAGGGAATGAAACCGTTGAAATTAATACTTTCTGCCTTTGGTTCTTATGGCGGGACAGAATGTGTGGATTTTGAAAAAATGGGACAGGGACTTTTTCTGATTACGGGCGATACGGGTGCGGGAAAAACGACGATTTTCGACGGTATTTCCTATGCACTGTACGGACAGACAAGCGGACGGCGCAGAGAAGGCGATATGATGCGCAGCCAATATGCTTCGGATACGGATGAAACCTATGTGGAATTTACTTTTAGTGAGATGGGCAAGTCCTACACGATTCGGCGGAATCCGACATGGTTTCGAAGAAGCCGGAGAAAAAATAAAGCCGGGGAATATGCCCTGACAAAAGAGAGTGCGAAGGTGGAATTGACGCTGCCTGACGGGAAGGTTTTTCCGGGAAAGATGAAGGAAACCGACCAGAAAATTATAGAAATCATCGGTATGGACATGAACCAATTCGGACAGGTATCCATGATTTCCCAGGGGGATTTCATGAAACTGCTTCTGGCAAGCTCCAAAGAGAGAAAAGAAATTTTTTCTCAGATTTTTCCGACAAGAATATACTGGCAGATTCAAAACAGTCTGGCCGAGCAGGAAAAGGAAGGCTATGGCCAGTTGGAGGATGTAAGAAAAGTTTGCCGGCATGAAATTGAAAATGTCCGGTGCCTGCCTGAAAGTCAGTATATTGGGGAATGGGAAGAAAAGGGCTGCTTTTCAGACATAGATAACAGCGCTTTAATGGCCCTGCTGGAAGCGATGAACCAGGAGGCGAAACAGCGGGAGGAATCGCTTCGAAAGTCTTTGGAAGGCTTGGAAAAGCTTTTGGCGGCTGAACAGAAATTTCGGGAAAGGGAAGCGCAGGGCCAACGTGTTTTCGAAGAGACACAACGGTTGGAGAGTGAGCTGCCGCAAATTCACACGAATGTTGAGGCGGCCGGAGAAGCGTTGGAGAAGGTACGCTTCCGTTATGAAAGGGAGTGGCCGGAGAAACAGGAACAATGGCTGATTTTGAAACGGGAGATGCCGGCCTATGATAAACTGGCTCAGGAGGAAGCCGCTCTGAAACGGCTTGAAAAAATGCTGCAGGCTTGTATAGCTGAAGCGGCGCGTACAGAGAAAAAGGAAACGGAGGCTAAACGGCTTTGGGAGGAACTTGAGAAAGCGCAGGAGCGTTTGAAGGACAGCGGCGTCCGTCGGAGTCAGGCGGAGCAAAAGCTGAAAGAGTGTCATGATAATATGACCATACTTAAACGGCTTTGGGATAAGAAACCTTTGTGGGAAAAATTTATCGCGGAGGATGAAGCGGCAAAAAAGGCAGCGGCGGAAAGCGTATCTTTTTATCAGCAAATGTCCCAGCGTCATGATTTGCTCTATGAGCAGTTCATTGCAGCTCAGGCAGGATTTATGGCGCAGCAGCTTTCGGAAGGCGAGCCGTGTCCGGTCTGCGGCGCCCTGCATCATCCGGCCCTCTGCAAAGAGGGCGGGTTCTTGGAAAATAAGGACAGGAATCCGGAGGAAAATACAGAAAAAATCGTTGAACGCAGTATGGTTGACACTGCAAAAAAGGACAGGGAAATGGCGGAAAGGGCCGTGGAAAAAGCACGGTTAAAATGTCAAAAACTGTCGGAGAAGGGCGCTGCATTAAAAAGTGAAATTCTTCATGACGCCAGAGATTTGATGGAAAAGCCGGAAGAAATATTTGGAAGCGGCAGTTTTTGGGAAAGGGTATTTTCTCTGGGACGTGATAGTCAGCAGGCCTTATTGGAGGCCAGACAGCAGTGGCAGAAGATAAAAAAGGAGAGCGAATGTTTCGAGGAAAATTCCGGGAAATTAAAAGAATTAGAAAAAGACCGGGAATTGCTGCGCACAGAGCATATAAAGCTTGTACAGGAGAAGGCCGCTCTGTCCGCTGAGAAGAAAAGCCGGAGCGAAGGATTGGAGACAATGAAATCGAACATGAGCTTTGTTTCGAAAGAGGAAGCGGAGAAACATTTATCCGGCTTGAAAATAGAATTGGAAGCGTTAAAAAAGGCTTTGGAAAAAGCAGAGGCGGACTTGAAGTGCTGGACTGAAAAATTACAGCTTAAACAGGGACAGCTTGGTGAACGGCAGCAGATGGCCCGGCAGGCGGAAGCCGAAGCGTCGGAGGCGAAAAAGAAATACGGGATGCTTTTAGAAAAATCCGGCTGGCCGGAAGCTGTCAAACGCCCGGAACTGGAAGCAAAGCGGGAAAAGCTGGCCAGGGAAGAAAAAAATGTCTATGCCATCCGGCAAACCAATGAAAAAATATATGAGCGGCTTGAGCGGATGCTTCGGGATTATGGCGGCGCGCGGGAAACCTATGCCAGACTGCGTCAGTTGAGCCGGATTGCCAATGGACAGATGGCCGGAATGGCCCGGATTGATTTTCAGACATACATGCAGCGGCGTTATTTTCAGCAAATGGTTTATGCGGCCAACCGGCGTCTGGCCGGGATGAGCGGCCATCAGTTTTTGTTAGAGTGCCGGGAATTGGAAAATCTCGGACGGCAGGGGGAGGCCGGTCTGGATTTGGACGTCTATAGCCTGGTCAATGACAATATCCGCGACGTTAAAACCCTTTCCGGCGGAGAATCCTTTATGGCCGCACTGGCGCTGGCTCTTGGAATGGCGGACGTTATTCAGCAGGAGGCCGGGAAAATCCATGTGGATACATTGTTTATCGATGAAGGCTTTGGCAGTCTGGATGAAAATGCCCGGAATCAGGCGATACGTATTTTAAATGAACTGGCCGGAACGGACCGGCTGGTGGGCATTATTTCCCATGTCAGCGAATTAAAAGAGCAGATTGAACAAAAGATTATCGTCGTAAAGGATGATAAGGGAAGCCATCTGAAAACTTAGTTCTTATTGCCAATTGAACAAAAATCCTATATAATAGTAAAAATATCTGAAAAATATTTGAATAAAGGAACGAAAGAGGTTATCGGATGAAGGAATTATTATCCAAATATAAAGAAATCATCGCGTATTTGTTTTTCGGTGTATTGACGACGATAGTCAATATTGTCGTTTACTTTGTCTGCACCAGCGTGCTGGGCCTGAATTACCTGGTGGCCAACGCCATTTCATGGGTTGTGTCGGTGGCCTTTGCCTATGTGACAAACCGGACATGGGTATTCCAAAGCAAGGTCAAAGGCTTTTCGGCCATCGTGAGGGAAATGACGGCGTTTGTCGGCTGCCGTCTTCTTTCCGGGGCGATGGATATGGCCATTATGTTTGTCAGCGTGGATGTGATTGGTATTCCGGACAGCGTGGCCAAATTTATTACCCAGGTGGCGGTTGTCGTACTGAATTACCTTTTCAGCAAACTGATTATCTTCCGAAAATAATTCACAATTGAATCACAATTGAATCACAATCCAGTCACAAATGGTTGTTACAATGACATCATCAAATGAAACAGAACGGAGGAAACACTATGAGTGATTTTTATAATTACCATGAAGACAATCAGGAACGTCCGGGACAGTCAGGAAATGATTATAATTATTATCGGCAGACATCGGATGATGCAAGAAGAACGTATTCTCCTTATGATACACCGAAACCGAACAGACCTGAAAAGAAAAAAGGAAACTTTGGCGTAAAACTGGTGAAAGCCGTGTGCCTGGGACTGGCCTTTGGTCTGGTGGCCGGCGGTGTGTTCTGGGGCATTGGCGGCGTATTGGGTATAACAACCGGCAAGAGTGAAACAGTGACTGCCGGCATGAATGTGAATATTGTGAAAACATCTTCAACGGATGTAAAAACAATCAGTGCAACCGACGTATCGGATATCGTTGAACAGTGTATGCCGTCGATTGTTGCGGTAAATACCCAGGTTGTGACGACCAGCAGCTTTTTCGGGCAGGTGTATTCCCAGGAAGGCAGCGGAGCCGGCTCGGGTATTATTATAAGCGAGGCTGACGGAACACTTTATATTATGACAAACTATCATGTGATTGAAGATTCCACCAGCATTAATGTAACCTTTAATGACGGAAGTACGGCTCAAGCCGAGATTAAGGGATACGATGAGACTGCGGATATTGCGGTAATTACCGTCGATTATGCGTCTCTTAGTGAAGATACAAAATCCAATATTGCGGCAGCCGTTATGGGCGATTCGGATGCGTTAAAGATTGGAAACGGAGCCATTGCCATCGGTAATGCCCTTGGATATGGCCAATCCGTGACAACCGGTTCCATCAGCGCCGTAGACAGAGAAGTTGAAATGACAGACGGTACGATGACACTCATTCAGACCGATGCGGCTATCAACCCGGGAAACAGCGGCGGCGCCCTTCTGAATACAAAAGGCGAGGTTATTGGTGTGAATACGGTGAAATATTCCAATACCGACGTTGAAGGTATGGGATTTGCCATTCCGATTAATTCCGCACTGGAAACCGCCCAGGGAATCATCGACGGAACAATCGTTACAAAGACTGATGAAAATACCGCATATCTTGGTATTTCCGGCGGTACATTGACGGAAGAAGAAGCGTCTAAATACGGATATCCGGCAGGAATTTATGTCAGTATGGTGACCAGAGGCTCGGCCGCCGAGCGGGCCGGACTCCAGCAGGGGGATATTATTACCGGATTTAACGGCGAGACTATCTCTACTATGGAAGAACTTCAGGAAAGACTGAAAGACTGCTTGCCGGGAGACCAGGTGACACTGACTGTACAGCGTCAGACTGGACGCGGCTCCTTTACGGAGAGTGAATTATCGACCATTCTGGGTTCAAAGGCAGATGTGGAAGGCTAACATAAAAAAATAGAAAAAAGTTATATCAGGGAAAGCGGATTGCCGGACGGGCATGCGCTTTCCCTTCTGCGCTATACAGTGAACACTTGGCGAGGTATTTTCGAGCCTAGTGAGAACGCATACCTGGAAACTTAGCGAGGTATTTTCGAGCTTAGTTGACATGGTATACAGTGAACACTTGGCGATGCTTGAGTACTTGGCGAGGTATTTTCACGAGTCTAGTACGAAAGTACACAGAGTAGGTATTTTCGAGCCTAGTGAGAACGCATACCTGGAAACTTAGCGAGGTATTTTCGAGCTTAGTTGACATGGTATACAGTGAACACTTGGCGGCGCATGGAGTATTTGGGAGGAACGCTATGAAAGATTATGAGGAAGAATTGAAAGATACAAAAGACGGCAGCGGCAAAAATGAAAATAAAGAGGATTATGAGGATATTTGTTATATTTGCCGCCGGCCGGAGAGCAAGGTGGGGAAACTCATTCACCTGCCGATGGAGGGCATCTGCATCTGTCCGGATTGCATGCAGAGAAGTTTCACGGCTATGAGTAATACAAATATTAATTATGAGGACTTGATGCGGAATATGAATTTGCAGGATATGTTTCCGGGAAATATTCAGGACGGTATTCCGAAAAGCCAGCGGTTAAAGAAAAAGAAGCCGAAGGATAAAAATGAACCGGCCATTGATTTGAAGCAGATTTTACCGCCGCATCAGATTAAGGCCCGGCTGGATGATTATGTGATTGGGCAGGATTATGCGAAGAAGGTCATGTCCGTTGCGGTATATAACCACTATAAGCGGGTGGCAACCAACACGATGGATGAAATAGAGATTGAAAAGTCAAATATGTTGATGATTGGACCGACAGGCTGCGGAAAAACGTACCTGGTGCGGACGCTGGCACGACTTTTGGATGTGCCGCTGGCCATTGCCGATGCGACGTCGCTTACGGAAGCCGGCTATATCGGCGACGATATTGAGAGCGTGGTCTCCAAGCTTTTGGCGGCGGCAGATAATGACGTGGAAAAAGCGGAGCGGGGGATTATCTTTATTGATGAAATTGATAAGATTGCCAAAAAGAAAAATACGACGAGCCGTGATGTCAGCGGCGAGTCGGTGCAGCAGGGACTTTTAAAATTGCTTGAAGGAAGCGATGTGGAGGTCCCGGTCGGAGCCAGCAGTAAAAATGCCATGGTGCCATTGACAACGGTGAATACAAGAAATATTCTGTTTATTTGCGGCGGCGCCTTTCCGGATTTGGAGGGAATCATTAAAGCGCGGTTAAATAAAACAAGCGGTATCGGTTTTGGGGCGGCGCTGAATGATGCCCATGACCAGGACCCGGATATAATGAGCCGGGTCACTATCGACGATTTGCGTGAATTCGGTATGATTCCTGAATTTATCGGCCGTCTTCCGGTTATTTTCACTTTGAAGGGACTGGATGAAGAAGCCCTTGTAAAGATTCTTAAAGAGCCGAAAAATGCCATTATCAAGCAATATCAGAAATTACTGGCTCTGGATGAGGTGGATTTGCAATTTGATGACGGGGCACTTGAAGCCATTGCCAAACGGGCCATCGAGAAAAAAACGGGAGCCAGAGCGCTGCGCTCTATTATAGAGGAACTTATGCTGGATATCATGTATCAGATTCCAAAGGACGACAATATTGGCCGGGTAACGATTACCCAGCCGTATGTGGAGCATACGGGCGGTCCCCTCATTGAAATGCGTGGGGTTTTCAGTCTGCCGAATAAAACACCGGCGGTGGGCATAGAATAGACTGATATGAGCCCAGGAGTGATTTGATTGGCTTTGACGGAGGAGCAATTGCGCTGCCGAGACATTATTCTGTCGCAGGATTATGCAGATTTTATCGTCGAATATGGCGGAAATGTGGACGTCATGGTAAATACCTATAATCCATCCTGCTATGAGGTAATCAACAGTAATTTTGCGGTCATTCATAAACCGCTTCCTGAAAACGGACAGATGAACCCGGATGAGTACGGATATAACATGATTCCTGCCGTGATGGGACTGATGGATACGACAAGTATGGAGCAGAGCGGCATTTTACCGGTGCATTATAGTCCGGGTCCCGGCTATCGGGGTCGCGGAGTGATGGTGAGTATTATTGATACGGGGATTGACTATACGCATCCGGCCTTTCGGTTCTCCAACGGTTCCACCCGGATTTTAGCCTTATGGGACCAGACAATTGTGTCAGAAAATGTGCCGGAGCAATTTCCTTATGGGACCCTGTATACAAGTGATGATATAAATCGGGCGCTGATGTCGGAGAATCCCTTTGAAACGGTTCCCTCCCGGGATGATGAAGGTCACGGGACTTTTATGGCCGGAATTATTTCAGGCAGCGAGGACGTGGAAAACGGTTTTATCGGTGCGGCGCCGGAGTCTTCGATTATTGGAATTAAATTAAAACCGGCCAAAAATTATTTAAGAGATTATTATGTATTAAAAGAAGCGTCTGTCGCTTTTCAGGAAACGGATATTTTTATGGCGGTTCAATTTTCTTTGAGCCAGGCGGTCAAATACCAGATGCCGCTGGTCATCTGCCTGGGAATAGGAAATAGCCTGGACAGCCACGAAGGGACCTCAAGTCTCAGCCAATATCTAAATAGTGTTAATAATCTGACCGGCGTCTGCGTCACGGTGGCCGCCGGAAATGAATTGGGGCGGGCGCATCATTATTCAGGCTTTATTCCCGGAAAGGATGACAGCCAAAATGTGGAACTTCGGGTAGGCGAAAATGAACGGGGATTTCAGATGGAAATATGGGGCTCCCTTGCCGATGTTTTTTCCGTGGAGATTGTTTCGCCGGAAGGCGAGCGGATTGCCAGAAGCCAGTCCAGACTCGGGGTATCCCAGAGGGTGCGGCTTTTATTTGAAGAAACAGAAATTTATATTGCCGATAAATCCGTGGGGCTTACAAGCGGACAGTTCCTTATGGTTCTGCAGTTTCGAAATCCAACGCCGGGCATATGGTCCCTGAAGGTGTACGGCGACCGGATTTTAGACGGACGGTTTGACATATGGCTTCCGATGGAAAAATTTATCCGGGAGGATACTTATTTTTTAAGCCCGGACCCGGAGATAACTTTGTCGTCCGTGGCCACGACCAGCTCTCTGGTGGTGGCGGCCAACTATAATCATTATAATGACAGTCTCTATATCCATTCCAGCCGGGGGTATACGGCTTCCGGATTTATCAAACCGGATATTGCGGCGCCGGGTGTAAATGTTTTTGGCCCGCTTCCCGGAGGGCGCTATGGCCAGATGACGGGTTCCAGTGTTTCGGCCGCCCATGCGGCGGGAGCGGCTGCGCTTTTGATGGAATGGGGACTCCTTCATGTGATTATCGTTAATATGGACGGGAATGATATCCGGCGTCTTTTGATTCAGGGGGCCGTTCAAAAGGGCAGCGATACCTTTCCGAATCGGGGATGGGGATATGGCGCAATGAATTTGAAAAATACCTTTGAAACTTTACGTGTTCTGCGGTAGAATAGAAGAAAAAAAGGAGGTACACTGATGGCATTTATTGATGATTTAAAACAGGGTCTTAGTGATGTAACAAAAACAGTTTATGAAAAATCCGAACAGTTTGTAGGTATTCAGAAATTACGTTTAAAGAAAAACTCTTTGAACAGTGAATTGAAAGCAACCTATGTTGAAATTGGCAAGATGGTTTACGAAGAGAAAAAAGCGGGTGGAGAATTTTCCGGTCCGGTTGTCCAGTTGTGCCAGAAAGTCGATATGGGTCTGGAAGCGATTCAGGAAGTGGAAGCACAGATTGAAGAAGCAAAAGCCAGAAATGAAGTTGAAGATGATTTCGATGTAGACGATATTTTTGAAGATGAAGTTGAAGATGTTACCGACGCGGAAGCAGAGGCAGCAGAAGAAGCGGCCGAAGAAGCCACAGCGGATGTCGCAGAGGCAGCAGAAGAAGCGGCCGAAGAAGCCACAGCGGATGTCGCAGAGGCTGCAGAAGCGGTTGCGGAGGCTGTAGCTGAGGTGGAGGAAGCGGCCGAAATCATTGCAGAGGATGAGGCTGCGAAAACGGAAGAAGCTTAAAAATGTGAATATAAGTTCAAGAACTGGCACGCGTTTGCGTGCCAGTTTCTGTAAATCAGGAAATATTGGGAAAAGAGGAAGAACAGTGACAGTATTTGATGAGCGGATTGAAATATTGCGGGAAACGATGAAAGCCGAAAATATTGATTTTTATTTCATACCGACAGCAGATGAGCATGCCTCCGAATATATCAGTGATTTTTATAAAGTCAGGAATTATTACGCCGGATTTACCGGCTCGGCCGGGAACCTGTTAATCGGTATGGATATGGCCGGGCTTTGGACGGACGGACGTTATTTTATCCAGGCGGAGAATCAGCTTGAGGGAAGCCGGGTTCAGTTGTTTCGGATGGGCAGCGCCGGAGTCCCGACGGTATTGGAATATTTAAAAGAGCATTTGCCAAAAGGCGGCACATTGGCCTTTGACGGGCGGGTTGTCGATTTGGCCCAGGGGCAGAGCTATGAAAAGATGGCGCTTGAGAAGCAGGGACGTATTTTGTGGAATCGTGATTTGGCCGGAGGTTTGTGGAAAGAACGGCCGGAACGTTTGACAAAACCGGTATATGTGTTGGATGAAAAATATGCGGGAAAAGGCCGCAGACAGAAGCTTTCCGAGCTTCGCCGGTATATGGAGCAAAAAGGCGGAGACGAGGTTCTTCTTTCGTCTTTGGAGGATATTGCCTGGCTTATGAATCTGCGGGGAAATGATGTGAAGCATACCCCGGTTTTTCTCGCCTTTGCAAAGATTGGTAAAGCATCGGCAGAGCTTTATGCGGACAAAAAAGCATTTTCTGAAAAGGTGACGAATGATTTGGCGAAGGACGGCATTATTTTAAAACCTTATATGCAAATTTATGATGATTTGAAAAAGCTTTCTGCGGAGAAACTCATCTATGACCCGGTGAAAGTCAATTATGCCCTGAGCCGGTGTGTGACGGAAAATGTTCGGGTGATTTCCTCGGACGTCAACGAGATGATTCCAAAGTCCGTAAAAAATGAAACAGAGCTTGATAATCTGCGGCGGGTGCATATTAAAGATGGGGTGGCCGTGACAAAATTTATGTATTGGCTGAAAACAAATGTGGGAAAGCATAGAATATCAGAAATCAGCGCTTCGGATTATCTGGAAAAACTCCGTTCCGGCATCGATACTTATCTGGATTTGAGTTTTGATACGATTTCCGCCTATAAAGCGAATGCGGCAATGATGCATTACAGCGCCACACCGGAAACGGATGCGGTATTGGAGCCGTCCGGCATGCTTCTTGTAGATTCGGGTGGTCAATATTATGAAGGAACTACGGATATTACCCGAACTTTTGTCCTGGGGCCGGTTTCTGAGGAAGAGAAGAAGCATTTTACTTTAGTTGCAAAGTCTATGCTGAATCTGGCAAATGCGAAATTTCTTTATGGCTGTTCCGGATATACGCTGGACATCCTGGCCAGGGGACCGCTCTGGAATCTGGGGATTGACTACCAGTGCGGGACGGGCCACGGCGTCGGCTATCTTTTAAGCGTTCATGAGGGACCGAATGGTTTTCGGTGGAAACAGGTGCCGGGACGCAGAGATTTTGCCGTTCTGGAGGCCGGAATGGTGACAACGGATGAACCGGGAGTTTATATTGAGGGCAGCCATGGTATTCGTACGGAAAATGAACTTATTTGTGTCCGGGATGAAAAAAATAATTATGGCCAGTTTATGCGGTTTGAGATGCTGACCTGGGCGCCTGTCGACCTGGATGGAATCGATATCCGCTGGTTAAATCCGGAGGATGTGCGTCAGTTGGATACATATCATCGGATGGTCTATGAAAAAATCAGTCCTTATCTGGAACCGGAGGAGAGGGAATGGCTGCGTCAGTATACCCGGCCGTTAGGTGAATTATAGAAATTTTCAAAAGTGAACCGGATAGACAATTGGTTCTATTTATGTTATTATCTATGGTGAAATATGCATTTAAAAAAATTTATTATAAGAAATTCAGGAGGGAAAAATCAATGAAATTTTTTATTGACACAGCAAAGGTCGAGGATATTAAAAAAGCAAACGATATGGGCGTTATCTGTGGCGTAACGACAAACCCATCTTTAATTGCAAAGGAAGGCCGTGTCTTTGAAGAAGTTATTGCTGAAATTGCGTCTATCGTTGACGGACCAATCAGCGGTGAAGTTAAAGCGACAACAATAGATGCCGAAGGAATGATTGCCGAAGGCCGTGCCATCGCCGCAATCCATCCAAATATGGTGGTTAAAATTCCTATGACAGCCGAAGGCTTAAAAGCATGTAAAGTATTGTCTTCCGAAGGTATTAAGACAAATGTTACTTTGATTTTTACAGCAAATCAGGCATTACTGGCAGCGAGAGCAGGTGCAACCTATGTATCCCCATTCCTGGGCAGACTGGATGATATTTCCACACCAGGCATTGATTTAATCCGTACAATCTCCGAAATTTTTGCTGTGGCAGGTATTGAAACAGAAATTATCGCAGCAAGTGTTCGTCACCCAATCCATGTCATTGACTGCGCGCTTGCAGGCGCTGATATTGCAACTGTTCCATACAGTGTTATCGAGCAGATGATTAAACATCCGCTGACAGAACAGGGAATTGAGAAGTTCCAGGCAGATTATAAGGCTGTATTTGGTGAATAATCCGTTTTATATGTAACGATACGGGATGAATAGCGGGAATGTCCCGCTATTCCTATGAGAAAAAGGCAGGTTAGATGATGAATACAATAGAACTTCAAAAGATGGCCAATGATATCCGAAAGGGTATCGTAACGGCTGTACACAGTGCAAAATCCGGACATCCGGGCGGCTCTTTATCCGCAGCAGATATTTTCACATATCTTTACTTTGAAGAGATGAACGTGGACCCGAATGTTCCGGCCAGGGAAGACAGAGACCGCTTCGTATTATCCAAAGGTCATGTGGCGCCGGCCTACTATTCGACATTAGCCCACAAAGGATTTTTCCCGGTAGAGGATTTGAAAACTCTCCGTAAGGTTGGCTCTTATCTTCAGGGACATCCGGATAAAAAACATATTCCGGGCGTCGATATGTCCAGCGGTTCTCTGGGACAGGGCGTTTCTGCGGCTGTCGGTATGGCTTTATCCGCAAAATTGAGTGACGATACTTACCGCGTATACACACTGCTCGGCGACGGAGAAATTCAGGAAGGCCAGGTTTGGGAAGCGGCCATGTTTGCCGGTGCGCGGAAATTGGATAATCTCGTGGTTATCGTGGATAATAACGGTCTTCAGATTGACGGAAATGTTGCGGACGTATGTTCTCCGTACCCGATTGATAAAAAATTCGAAGCATTTAATTTCCATGTAATTAATATTGACGGCCATGATTTTGAACAGATTGCCGCAGCCTTTGAGGAGGCCCGGGCAACAAAAGGAATGCCGACGGCGATTATCGCGAAAACTGTCAAGGGAAAAGGCGTTTCCTTCATGGAAAATCAGGCAAGCTGGCACGGCACCGCGCCGAATGATGAACAGTACAAGGTTGCTATGGAAGATTTGGAGAAAGTAGGTGAAGCACTGTGTCAGAAGTAAAGAAGATTGCCACAAGAGAAAGCTATGGAAACGCTTTGACAGAGCTTGGCGCAAAACATGATAATTTAATTGTTCTGGACGCAGACCTTGCTGCGGCTACAAAAACAAGCATATTTAAAAAAGCCTATCCTGAGCGTCATATTGACTGCGGTATCGCTGAAAGCAATATGATGGGTATTGCGGCCGGTTTGGCGGCTACGGGGAAAGTACCTTTTGCAAGTACCTTTGCCATGTTTGCGGCGGGCCGTGCCTTTGAACAGATTCGGAATTCCATCGGTTATCCGAAGCTGAATGTAAAAATCGGAGCAACCCATGCAGGCATTTCCGTCGGTGAAGACGGGGCAACCCATCAGTGTAACGAGGACATCGCTTTAATGCGGACGATTCCGGGAATGGTTGTTATCAATCCGGCCGATGACGTGGAAGCGAAAGCGGCGGTTTATGCAGCTTATGAGCATGAGGGTCCGGTATATATGCGTTTTGGACGTTTAGCGGTTCCGGTTATCAATGACAATCCGGATTATAAATTTGAAATCGGTAAAGGAATTACCTTAAAAGAAGGTAAGGATATAACAATTATTGCTACGGGACTTTGCGTTTCCGAATCTCTGGAAGCCGCAAAGCTGTTGGCGGCAGATGGAATTGATGCCAGGGTTATCAATATCCACACAATTAAACCTCTGGACGAGGAATTGGTTGTAAAGGCGGCGAAAGAGACCGGACGTATTTTCACTGTAGAAGAACATTCGATTATCGGAGGCCTTGGAAGTGCGGTTTGTGACACACTGTCAGCTCAGCAGCCGACAAAGGTGACAAAAATCGGTGTGGAAGATACTTACGGCGAATCCGGTCCGGCCGTGGAATTAATTCACAAATATGGTCTGGATGCGGAAGGTATTTACAAGAAGATTAAAGCATTTTTATAAGCAGAATTAAGACGATTAAAATACGGCCTGCGGACAAAAACATTTGTTCGCAGGCTCTTGTGTTTTGTATGAAAATCCGCTATAATCTAAAGTGGTTTCTTATTTATTAAATTGAAGTGAAAGGCATGAAAATGAAAAACAGTGATTTTTATGATTTTGGTGAACAGATACAAAAAATTGTCCAGTCAGCCATTGACTCCAATGATTTCAGCGAGCTGAATAAAACGGTGCGCGCTACGGTAAACGATGCGGTGGATGTGGTTCGTTCCGGCGTTTCTCAGGCATCGGAAAGCGTTGCAAAAGCGCAGAATCCAAATACAAGAAGGGCGTCCTCAGCTCCGCAGGTACATCGGACCCAGGCCAGAAGCCAGGCTTCCTATAAGGCGCGGGAGAAAGAGCAGTCCCAATATTTTGTGGACCATCCGAAGGGAGAAATCACCGGAACGCTGATGGTCGTTATCGGGTTTATTTTGAGTACCATGGTTGGTATTGGACTGGCCGTGCTGGTTATCATCCGGTTTGTTCTGGACGGCCTGACGGCCCTGCTTATCCCGATTTTGATTTTATTGCTTCTTTTTATTTTGTTTATGCTCATTGGTATGCGGGGGCATCGCATGACATCCCGGATTAAGCGCTTCAGGGAATATCGGAGAATTCTGGACGACCGGGAATTCTGTGACGTTGAGGAGCTGGCGGAGAAACTTGGAAAGACGCCGGGATATATTGTCAAGGATTTAAAAGATATGATGTCCTGCCGAATGTTTCTGCAGGGACATTTTGATAAGCAGAACAAGTGCTTTATGATTACGGACCATGCTTATGACCAGTATTGTCTGGCCCAGAAAAGTCTGGAAGAGCGGGAAGCCCAGGCGAAGGCCGATGCGGCGAAGATGTCAGACCCGAAATATTCAGAGGAAGTCCGGCAGATGCTTACCGAAGGAAATCGTTATGTAAAGCACATCCGTGAATGTAATGACGCCATTCCGGGGGTGGAGATTTCGGCGAAGATATCCCGTCTTGAGTTGATTGTTTCCAGAATCTTTGCACAGGTGGAGAAGGACCCGACGCTGGCGCCGGAGCTTCATCAGTTTATGAATTATTATCTGCCGACGACCCAGAAGCTTCTGGACGTTTATCGGGAACTGGATACTCAGCCGGTACAGGGACAGAATATTTCAGACACCAAAAAGGAAATAGAGGCCACTTTGGATACAATTAATCAGGCGTTTGAAAATCTTTTGGATAGCTGTTATAAAGATACGGCATGGGATGTTTCAACAGATATTTCTGTTTTGAATACGATGCTTGCAAATGAGGGGCTGACGGGGGATGAATTATCCCGAGATACACGTGGTTAAAATACATAGGAAAATGAATAAAGTAAGGAGAGGGAAAGATGAGCGAAGCATTTAAAGAGTTTCAGACAGCACCGACGTTGGTATTTGATGAAGTGCCGGAGATGAAAGAAAAAGCCGAACTGGCGGAAACGGCCGCAAAGGAACCGGAACCGATGGATGATTCCGTATTGAGCGACGAGGAGCGGGCCATGGTGGACAGCTTCAGTCAGCAGATTGACCTGAACAATACGAATGCAATTTTGAAATATGGTGCAGGTGTTCAGAAAAAAATGGCCGATTTTTCGGAAGCGGCGCTGGAAAATGTAAAATCCAAGGATTTGGGAGAAGTCGGCGATATGCTCAGTAATGTGGTCACGGAGTTGAAGAGCTTTGACGCCGAGGAAGAGAGTAAAGGCTTTTTCGGAGGCCTTTTTAAGAAAACTTCGAATAAAATGACCTCAATGAAGGCAAAATATGCCAAGGCAGAAGATAATGTCATGCAGATTTGTAAGTCGCTGGAAGCTCATCAGGTGGTTTTATTGAAGGATATTGCCACTTTGGATAAAATGTATGAATTAAATCTGACTTACTTTAAAGAACTGACGATGTATATACTGGCCGGGAAGAAGAAGCTGGAACAGGTACGCAATGAGGAGCTTCCGGCGTTGATTCAGAAAGCCGAAGCCAGCGGATTGGCGGAGGATGCCCAGGCGGCTAAGGATTTGGAAGGCCTGTGTCAGCGTTTTGAGAAAAAGCTTCATGACCTGGATTTGACCCGGATGATTTCCATTCAGACCGCACCGCAGATTCGTCTTGTTCAGAACAGCGATACAATGATGGTGGAAAAAATCCAGTCAACAGTAGTAAATACAATTCCACTCTGGAAGAGCCAGATGGTTTTAGCTCTTGGCGTGGAACATTCGAATCAGGCGGCCAAAGCTCAGCAGCAGGTGACAGATATGACGAATGAGCTTTTGAAGAAGAATGCGGAAAAGCTGAAGATGGCATCAATTGAAACTGCAAAAGCTTCTGAAAGAGGTATTGTTGATATTGAGACTTTGAAGCAGACGAATGAATCTTTGATTTCTACTTTGGATGAAATTATGAAGATTCAGACAGAGGGCCGGGAAAAACGTCTGGCGGCGGAAGGTGAGCTTCGCCAGATGGAGGATGACTTAAAGAAAAAGTTATTAGAAATACGCAAATAATGAAGCGTTGTTTGTATATATTCAGTGTTTTGATAATGGTATCGAGCCTTGCCGCATGCGGCAAGGCCCTTTCGTCCCGTCAGATACTTTCGGAGACAGAAGAGATTCATCTTGGTTATGCGGATGAAAACCAATCAGTGGAAATTGTGGATGCCGAGAAAGTTACAGTCCGGCCGGATAAGATGAATGTGGGTTTTGCCCAGAGTTCCAATTTGTATGATTGGCAGGTGGCCCAGACGGAATCTTTTTATGCCGCTTTTATAGAGGGCGATGGATATCATTTAAATATAGCAGATGCTCACGGCGATGCCGGACGCCAGAGAGAACAGTTGGAAAAACTTGTGAATGCGCCGATGGATGTGCTATTCGTTGTTCCGGTGGATTTTGACGAGATTTCTGAGATTGTGGAGCAGGCGGAAAATGCAGGAATCAAGGTGATTCTTTTGAGTGAATCGGAGGCGGAGATTGTGAGCGGAGATGAAGCACGGCATCAATTGGAAAACGAATGGGTGCCCTGACAGATGAGACAGACAAAAAGAGGTAGTTATGGCAGGAAAAAAAGAGTATATAAAAATTAGAGGCGCCAGGGAGCATAACCTGAAGGGTATCGATATCGATATTCCGAGAAACGAACTGGTTGTTCTTACTGGTCTGAGTGGTTCGGGAAAATCTTCTCTGGCCTTTGATACAATTTACGCAGAAGGTCAGCGGCGGTATATGGAGTCATTGTCTTCCTACGCCCGTCAATTCCTGGGACAGATGGAAAAACCGGAGGTGGAAAGTATTTCCGGCCTTCCGCCGGCCATTTCCATTGACCAGAAATCAACGAACCGCAACCCGCGTTCTACGGTGGGAACGGTCACAGAAATTTATGACTATCTGCGTTTGCTTTATGCACGCATCGGAATTCCCCATTGTCCAAAGTGCGGCAAAGTTATTCAAAAACAGACGGTAGACCAGATGGTAGATGCCATTTTAGCATTACCGGAGCGGACCCGGATTCAGCTTTTGGCGCCGGTGGTCCGTGGCCGTAAAGGCGAGCATGTCAAAATTTTTCAGCAGGCGAAGCGGAGCGGTTATGTCCGGATAATGGTGGATGGCAATCTCTACGAATTATCGGAAGAAATCAAGCTGGATAAAAATAAAAAGCATAATATTGAAATTGTTGTGGACCGGCTGGCCGTTAAGGAAGGAATTGAAAAACGTCTGACCGATTCTTTGGAGACTACGATGAAATTATCGGACGGTCTTGTGTTTGTCGATGTTATTGGCGGTGAACCAATGACATTCAGCCAAAGCTTTTCTTGCCCGGATTGCGGTGTCAGTCTGGACGAAATTGAACCGAGAAGCTTTTCCTTTAATAACCCCTTTGGCGCCTGTCCGGTATGCAAGGGGTTGGGATTTAAGATGGAGTTTTCGCCGGAATTGATTATCCCGGATACATCCCTGAGTATTAATGACGGGGCCATTGTCGCCATGGGCTGGCAGTCGGCCAACTCAAAAGGCAGTTTTACCAATGCTATTCTTGTCGCTTTGGCAGACCATTATCATTTTTCATTGGATACGCCGTTTAGAGATTATCCAAAAAAGATACAGGATATTTTAATTCATGGAACGAAGGGCGAATCTGTAAAGGTTCATTATAAGGGTATGCGCGGCGAGGGCGTTTACGATGTGGCTTTTGAGGGCCTGATTCGTAATATGGAGCGCAAATACCGGGAAACAGGTTCAGAAATTACCCGACAGGAATACGAAAACTTTATGATGATTACGCCGTGTGGTGAATGTGGCGGTAAACGTTTGAAACGGGAATCTTTAGCCGTGACGGTTTCTGACAAAAATATTGCGGAAATCACGGAAATGTCGATTGTTGAGCTTTTAAATTTCATGAACCATTTAACATTGAGTGAGCATCAGCAAATGATTGGACAGCAGATTTTAAAAGAAATCCGTTCCAGGCTTGGTTTTCTTGTCAATGTGGGCCTGGATTATCTGATGCTGGCCCGTTCCACGGGGACATTGTCCGGCGGTGAGGCACAGAGAATCCGATTGGCTACGCAAATAGGCTCCGGCCTTGTCGGTGTCGCTTACATTTTGGATGAACCGAGTATTGGTCTTCATCAGAAAGATAATGATAAGCTTTTGAGCGCTCTCAAAGACCTCAGAGATTTGGGAAATAGCCTTATAGTGGTGGAGCATGACGAAGATACGATGCTTGAATCGGACTATGTGGTGGATATAGGGCCTGGAGCCGGAGAACATGGCGGTGAAGTGGTGGCAAAAGGCACACCAAAGGAATTTATCCGAAGCCGTAAATCCATTACGGCGGCTTATCTTTCAGGTAAAAAGCGGATACCGATACCAAAAACCCGCCGGCAGCCAACAGGTTATTTGACCATTCTGGGTGCCCGGGAAAATAATTTAAAAAATATTGACGTGGATATTCCTTTAGGCGTTTTTACCTGTGTGACCGGTGTGTCCGGTTCGGGTAAAAGCTCGATTGTCAATGAAATTTTATATAAGCGGCTGGCCAGAGATTTAAATCATTCAAGAACGTCCCGACCGGGAAAACATAAAGATATTCTCGGTGTGGCTCAGTTGGACAAGGTCATTAATATTGACCAGTCGCCAATCGGACGGACGCCGCGCTCCAATCCGGCCACATATACCGGCGTTTTTGATATGATTCGTGATTTATTTGCCTCCACCGTGGATGCCAAGGAGCGGGGGTATAAAAAAGGCCGTTTTAGTTTTAATGTCAAAGGCGGTCGATGCGAAGCCTGTGCGGGAGACGGAATTATTAAGATTGAAATGCATTTCCTGGCCGATGTCTATGTCCCTTGTGAAGTTTGTCAGGGAAAACGATATAACCGGGAAACCTTGGAGGTTAAATATAAAGACAAAAGTATTTATGACGTACTTAATATGACCGTTGAGGAGGCGCTGACTTTTTTTGAAAATGTACCGTCCATCCGGCGTAAGATAGAAACGCTCAATGACGTCGGCCTTTCTTATGTACGGCTTGGCCAGCCGTCAACCACTTTGTCCGGCGGCGAGGCTCAGCGTGTTAAATTGGCTACGGAACTTAGCCGACGCAGTACCGGAAAAACCATTTATATTCTTGATGAACCGACGACGGGACTTCACTTTGCGGATGTTCACAAACTTATTGAGATTCTGCATCGGTTGGCCGATGGGGGCAACACCGTTGTCGTCATTGAGCATAATCTGGACGTCATTAAGACAGCGGATTATATCATTGATATTGGACCTGATGGCGGTGACCGGGGCGGCACGGTTATTGCCCAGGGAACTCCGGAAGAGGTTGCGCAGTCACCGGTTTCCTATACCGGAAAATATATACGTAAATATTTGGAGCGGGATAAAAATAGTGTGAAATAGTGATAGGGCATGCCAAAAGAACGAATAATCAATAACCAAACCGTCTATATTCGCAGATATGGCCGGGATGCCCGTGGTACCCAATGGTATATCAGAGAATATAATCAGATATTGGTGGAGTTGGATATTGAAGGGCGGCTCCGGAAATACATTCGCCCATTCAAAGGCGCTGTTTTTGATAGAGAATTATCTCAATTTGAAAAGGATGCCGTCGGTGAATTATCACCGATTCATTGAATAGCAGACAAAATCCATAAAAAATAGTGTGGCATTTGGAATAAAAATGTTGTATTATAGAAGATACCCTATCGCGTGAAGTAATACGAGATATATAAAAAACAGGATTGTGATAAATAACATAGGAGGAGACGGTATATGAATCGAGAAATGATTATCGTGTTGGACTTCGGTGGACAATATAATCAGTTGATTGCAAGACGTGTCAGAGAATGTCATGTGTACTGTGAAGTTCATCCACATACCATGACATTGGAACAGATTAAAGCGTTAAATCCAAAGGGAATCATCTTTACCGGAGGACCAAACAGCGTTTACGGGGATGATTCACCAACATATCAGAAAGAAATTTTTGAATTGGGAGTGCCGATTTTAGGTATTTGTTATGGCTCCCAGTTAATGGCTCATGTTCTGGGTGGTAAAGTTGAAACGGCTCCGGTCAGCGAATATGGTAAAACCGAAGTGGATGTCGACACCTCCTCCGTCATTTTTGAAGGAGTTTCTGAAAAAACAATCTGCTGGATGAGCCATACCGACTATATTGCAGAAGCGCCAGCCGGTTTTAAAGTCGTGGCCAGCACTCCGGTTTGCCCGGTGGCTGCTATGGAATATCCGGAAAAGAGCTTTTATGCGACCCAGTTTCATCCGGAGGTTATGCATACCCAGGAAGGAATGACGATGCTCTCCAACTTTGTCTATAAAGTTTGCGGATGCAGCGGCGACTGGAAAATGGATTCTTTCGTTGAGTCTACGATTGAACAGCTTCGTGAGAAAATCGGTGACGGTAAGGTGCTTTGCGCCCTGTCCGGCGGTGTCGATTCCTCCGTCGCCGCCGTTATGCTTGCCAAAGCTGTTGGCAAACAGCTTACCTGCGTTTTTGTAGACCATGGTTTACTTCGCAAAAATGAAGGTGATGAAGTTGAAGCTGTTTTCGGACCTGACGGACCATATGATTTGAACTTTGTCCGTGTCAATGCTCAGGAACGTTTTTATAGCAAATTGGCCGGAGTTACCGAGCCGGAAGCCAAACGCAAAATTATCGGTGAAGAGTTCATTCGCGTATTTGAAGAGGAAGCTAAGAAAATTGGTACGGTAGATTTCCTTGTGCAAGGCACCATCTACCCGGATGTCATTGAATCTGGCCTTGGAAAATCTGCAGTTATTAAATCCCACCACAATGTGGGCGGTCTGCCGGATTATGTAGATTTCAAAGAAATCGTTGAGCCGCTGCGGCTTCTCTTCAAGGATGAAGTCCGTAACGCTGGCCGGGAACTTGGTATTCCGGAATACCTTGTAAGCCGTCAGCCGTTCCCGGGACCGGGTCTTGGAATCCGTATTATCGGTGAAGTTACCGAAGAAAAAGTCCACATCGTGCAGGATGCGGATTATATTTATCGTGAGGAAATTGCTAAAGCCGGTGTTGACAAAAATCTTGGACAGTACTTTGCGGCTCTTACTAACATGCGTTCAGTTGGTGTTATGGGCGACGGACGCACCTATGATTATGCAATTGCCCTCCGGGCCGTTACAACAAGCGACTTTATGACCGCCGAATCCGCACAGATTCCATGGGAAGTCCTTGAAAAAGTTACAAATCGTATCGTTAACGAGGTCAAAGGTGTTAACCGCGTGCTTTATGACTGCACCGGAAAACCACCGGCTACAATTGAGTTTGAATAAGTTGAGAAGTCGAAAGAATCCAGTATTTATGCGGGTTTGCGGCGTTTCAAGATGTCTTTTGATAACAAATTGATAACAGTTGCATAAGAGCCATTATTCTTGTAATCCAGTGGTTTGTGGGTTAGAGAATGATTGATAGGTGGTTGTGCAATAAGGCGTTCAGAGCCATACTCGAAAATGCTGTGCATTTTCTCATTGTGGCGTATCCGCCAAATGGAATTTTGCCGATATATGCGATTGAATGTAAACATTCATCGCATAATCGTCCAAATTCCGCTTGGCTCTGAACGAGTCCATATTATAAAGCCCTTAGCTGTGGGTAGTAACTCATGGCTAGGGGCTTTTTTGTGTTCAGTTTGTCAGTCGGCAATGGGAAGTGGTTAGGCGCATAAATAGTAAATAAAACTTCGTAGGGTCATTTTGAAATTATAATTGGTTACAAGTATATTTCCAGTTTTTTTACTTGAATATATTTCAAATGTTACGATGGTATAATCCATTCTTTCTATTTCAATTTGTGTTGTTGGAAGGACTTCTCCTAAATCGCATCTAATATAAAGGGATTCATCAATATTTAAACCTTTATATGTGGATTTTAGTTGTTTGGAAATTAAGGTGATTGAGCCGTTATTGTTCAACTCATAACTTACTTTGTATATTTTGATGTTCCTAATTCCGTATGTAGAGAATATAGAAAATTCTTCTCCGATATCATCAATAACAATAAAGTTATCATTGTCCTCTATATCAGAATCAGAGTCATAAGGTAAAATTTTGAATTTTTCATATTGGTTGTTTTTAGTTACAATAACTTTCCATATGTGTCCAACAATATAAAACACAAATAATAAGCAGGTAACGATAGAAGCTGTATTAGAAATAATTTGCCACATATAATTGTTCACCTCACATATCTTTTGGCTTAGGCTTAAAGACTTCCACTAATGCATCGCTTAATTCCAGTGAAGGGACTTTCGCCCGAATTTGGGTGGTATCGAGCTGTGGATAATGGTAACGCCAGTTATCGTATTCCTCTCTGCTGATTTCTTCGGCGGATAACTTGTCAGCCTGTTCTTTCCAGGCATAGAGCATTTTCAGCAATTCGGCTGCGTCTTTGCCTTTATCTCTGTTGACTTTCAGGCAGACTTCTCCGTCTGCTTCGCCAACGGTCAACCCGTAAATATCTTCAAGGGTAAATAAGGTGTGCATAAGTCCAACGTAGCTGTCAATGTCGGGAACGTCAAGGGCATGAGGGGAAACGTCAAGGGCCTGTGCCAATGCTGCAGTAAGCTCCGCCTTCGGTTTTCGTGTCCCTGTTTCATATTGTGCTAAACGTACATCGGCACTTCGGGCAGGAAAGCCGACAACCGTACCAAGATACTTTTGTGTCATTCCACGTAGAATGCGGAAAAAATGTATTCTTTCGCCAATCGCCATAACATGTCCACTCCTTGTATATATGTTTACAAGTAGTATAGCAGATATGTTTAGGAGAAGTCAAGAAAATACAAAACAAAAAAGTTTAATATTTTCACAAAAACTGCTTGACACAAACAAATATGCTTAGTATAATAAATGAAAATTAAGCAAATATGTTTAGAAAGAAGGGAGAAATGAGATCATGGAAAACAAATTTATTCGTGCCGAAGATGTGGCACAGGAACTAAGCGTATCAAAGCCCTATGCGTATAAACTGATCCGGCAATTAAACGAGGAACTGAAAGCAAAAGGCTATATTACGATTTCAGGGCGTGTAAACCGTCAGTATTTCTATGAAAGGCTCTATGGAGCGGAAAAGGAGGAAAAATAATGCCAGTATTTAAAAATGAGAGCAATGGAACATGGTATGTGATGGCAAGATATGTGAACTGGAAAGGAGAACGCAAGCAGAAATGCAAGAGAGGTTTCGCTACAAAGAAAGAAGCACAGGAATGGGAGCGGGTATTCCAACTGCAGACTTCTTCAGACCTGAATATGAGCTTTGAAGCCTTTACGGAGCTGTATATCAATGATATTAAGAACAGGCTGAAAGAAAACACATGGCTGACAAAGGAACATATCATTCGCACGAAGATACTTCCTTACTTCGGCAAGTTAAAGATCAATGAGATTTCCACAAAGGACATTATCGCATGGCAGAATGAAATGCTGGCCTATCGTGATGATAAGAGAAAACCGTATTCACAGACCTATCTGAAAACGCTGCACAATCAGTTATCAGCCATTTTCAATCACGCCGTTCGATACTATGAGCTGCGTTCCAATCCTGCCGCTAAAGCAGGAAATATGGGAAGTGAGGAACACAAAGAAATGCTGTTCTGGACGAAGGAGGAATACAAAAAATTCTCCTTTGAAATGATGGACAAGCCAGTTTCCTTTTATGCTTTTGAAATGCTTTACTGGTGCGGCATCCGTGAGGGTGAGCTGTTGGCTTTGACCGCAGCCGATTTCAATTTTGAGAAGGAAACGGTCACAATCAATAAATCTTATCAGCGTTTACATGGGGAAGATGTGATCACCACACCGAAAACAAAGAAAAGCAACCGCACGATTAAAATGCCCAAATTCCTTTGTGAAGAAATGCAGGAATATTTCAGTATGATCTACGGGCTGAAGAAGAAAGACCGCATTTTTACGGTGACGAAAAGCTACCTTCATCACGAGATGGACAGAGGGGCAGAAGCCGCAGGTGTGAAGCGCATCCGTATTCACGACCTCAGGCACAGCCACATCAGTCTGTTGATTGATATGGGGTTTCGGCGGTGGCGATCGCAGACCGTGTAGGGCATGAAAGCATTGACATCACTTACCAGTACGCTCATCTGTTCCCGTCAAA
>CABUAW010000005.1 GCA_902489645.1 uncultured Lachnospiraceae bacterium
ATGCACAGGCGAAGGCAGAACTGCTTCGGCTGATGGTGGAGGAACCGGATATAAAACCGGAGGAGCTGGCCGGAATTTCCGTAAAAACGCTGGTTATTGCCGGGACAAGGGATATGATTAAGGAAGAACATACCCGGCTGATTTTTCAGAATCTTCCAGATGCTCAACTGGTATTGATGAAAGGCGACCATTTTATTGCAAATAAGAATTCTTCAAATTTCAACCGGTATGTCAGGGAGTTTCTCAGTAAGTAAGAAAGAACGGAAAAACATGGCGTCCGCGTGTGTCGAAGGGAGTCAGTTGTGTCTTCTTTTTGGAACATGGGATGACAGGAAACGACCGCCGTGATATCATTAAACGGTCAGCGAGGGAGGTGTGAAATGAGTCGTATACATGATGTGTTAAAGACATTGGGCATACGGCGGACATACAAAGGGTATTATTATGTGGCAGATGCCGTTGACCTGGTGATGAATGATGCGTCCATGCTTCTGTATATTTCAAAATCTTTGTACCCTGAAATCGCAAGAATGCACGACACAACGATTAATTGTGTGGAGCGGAATATACGAACTGTGGTAAAGTGTTGCTGGGACAGCGAATATGCTGAGGTTTTAGAGGCCATGGCGGGCGTACCTTTGTATCGAAAACCAACCGCCGGCGAGTTTATTGATATATTATCCGGTTATTTATTATCTGAGAATTGACATAAATAAAAAGAAAGTATTTTTCTGGAGGGGAGAAAATACTTTCTTTTTTTTACAGGATTAAGGGAGAATGGTTACGCCGTCCATTAATTCATTTTCAAAGGCTTGCTGATGGGATGGCGTGTAAACGCCGGGAAGTCCGCCGGTATGAATAAATATGACCGTTTCTCCTTTTTTAATGTCGCCCTGTTCAATCATATCCCTGAGAGCTGCGTAGGTTTTTCCGGTGTAGCACGGGTCGAGAACAATCGCTTCGGAACGGGCCATATCATAGATGGCTTCCCGTACGGCATCCGAAGGCACATTATATCCGCCATAGAGATAGTTTGTGGCAATATCAAAATCTTCCTCGGCCGCATCAAAGTCTAATTTCCAGGCCTCTTTTATTTTCTGAAAATAGTTTACGGCATATTTAAAAATATCTTCCTCATATGGCATAATCTGGACTCCCGTAAGGGTCAGGGCCGAGTCATGAAGTCCGCAGAAGAGCCCCATATAAGTTCCCATACTTCCAAGAGGTACAATGACGTGGCCAGAGTTAAATTCGTTTTTTATTTCCTGGGCACATTCATAATAGCCAAGGGCGCCGATTTCATTGGAACCGCCCATAGGAATGAAGTAACAGCGTTCACCCCGGGATTCAAATTTTTCAGCAACCCGCTCCACCACATCCATCAATGGGGTGCCGTCGGGTTTATGTAAAAATACATAAGCGCCGAAAATACGGTCGAGAAGCATATTGGATGAGAGCAGTCCCGGGTAGTCATCCATAGCAACGATGGCGCATTTCATTTGATTTTTAGCAGCGACGGCCGCGGTGAGGCGTCCGTGATTGGTCTGGGCCCCGCCGACGGTAATCAGCATTGTTGCGCCCTTTTCTTTGGCATCATAAATAAGATATTCCAGCTTTCTCAGCTTATTTCCACCGACGCCAAATTCTGTCAAATCGTCACGTTTCATATAAAGTTCAATGCCAAGGCGGTCCGACAGATTGGACAGGTAATTGACCGGGGTCGGAAGATGCAGGCAGGATTGTTTTGGATAACCAAACATGGATGTCACGTCCTTTCATAAATCATATTTAATGCCGTTTCAATTTAGTGTATGGCTAAAATTGTGAAAAGTCAATGGTTTTTGGTACGGGACTTTTAAGAAAACGGGATTTGTGTTACACTATCCTAAAGATATGAAAAAAATTAATGGAGGTTATTCTGATGTACGATATAGTCATTATAGGTGCGGGCACGGCCGGACTTTCGGCGGCCATTTACGGTGTGCGTGCGGGAAAAACAGTGTTGGTTCTCGAGGGCGAGAATTATGGCGGCCAGATTATTAATTCACCGGAAGTCGAGAACTATCCGGGAATTGCCAAAATTTCGGGCTTTGAATTTGCTACGGGGCTGTATGAGCAGGCCCAGAGTCTCGGAGCGGTTATTGAATTTGAAGCGGTTACCAAAGTAGAAAAGGAAGGAAAGGATTTTGTGGTATATACGGAAGAACGGGAGATTCCGTGTCATTCCGTTGTTTTGGCCACAGGGGCGAAGAATCGTCCTCTTGGTGTAGAGAAAGAAGAGGACTTTGTCGGCGCCGGAGTTTCCTATTGTGCGACCTGCGACGGCGCTTTTTTCCGCGGTCAGGTGACAGCCGTGGTCGGCGGGGGAAGTACGGCTCTGGAAGATGCGGAGTTTTTAAGCGCTTATTGTGAGAAGGTTTATCTGATTCACCGGAGAGAAGAATTCCGGGGAGAACAGTGGCTTGTGGACAGCCTTCGTAAAAAAGAAAATGTGGAGTTTGTTCTGAATGCCGTGGTGACAGACATTATCGGTGACGGCAATGTTCAGGGAGTCCGGGTCAAAGATACAAAAACAGGGGAGAGTCGGGAGCTTTCCGTGGCCGGCCTTTTTGTGGCTATTGGTCAGATGCCGGATAATAAGTCCTTTGAATCGCTGGTTGAATTGGACGAAGGTGGTTATATACGGGCTCAGGAAGATTGTAAAACGACAAATGCCGGCGTTTTTGCTGCGGGAGACTGCCGGACAAAAGCCGTGCGCCAGTTGACGACAGCGGCGGCCGACGGCGCTGTGGCCGGATTGGCAGCATGTGAATATATTAATCGGAATGAATAATTCGCAGTAACTGAAATTGAAAAAGACGGACATCGGTTATTTTCCCATAGTCCGTCTTTTTCAATTTACAGAATCGGTTTTTTCCATTTAATTTTGCAGGCGTGACAGGCACTGGGAGCCGTAGCAGTACCGCCCTGGGAGGTTTCTCTGAGAGATACGGGCAGGGAACGTCCGACACGGTACATTACCTCAATAGCTTCATCTATCGGTACGACACTCCGGATGCCGCTCAAAGCAATTTCAGCGCTTATCAGGGCATTTGAAGCGCCCATAGCATTTCGGTTCTGGCAGGGAATCTCCACAAGACCGCCAACCGGGTCACAGACCAGTCCAAGAATATTAATGAGAGCAAATGAAGCCGCATCCAGGCATTGGGCAGGCGTACCGCCCATAAGCTGGGCCATCGCTGCCGCCGCCATGGCACTGGCGGAGCCAACTTCGGCCTGACATCCGCCTTCCGCACCGGCGGTTGTGGCGTTTCTTGTAATCAGATAGCCGATGGCAGCGGCGGTATAGAGAGCCTGGATAATCACCGCATCCTCCATATTATATTCTTCCTGGGCCGCACAGAGAACGCCGGGAAGTACACCGGAAGAACCGGCCGTCGGGGCGGCAACGATAAGTCCCATGGAGGCATTGACTTCCAGAACGCCGACGGCATAAGCGATAGCCTTTGAAACCAGCGGCCCGCAGATATTCTTTCCGGCCCGTCGAAGTGCGTCCAGCTGCTTGCTTTCACCGCCAATCATACCGCCCGTGCTGACTAAATCTTCTGTTAATGCCCGTCGGATGGCCTGCTTCATAATATCATAGGCGTGTTCCATTTTTCGTGTCACTTCTATTGGGTCCTGTTCCAGATATTCGGTTTCTCTCAGAAACATGGCCCTTGAAATTGGAATATGCTTTTCCGAACATATTTCAAGCAATTGTTTTCCATTTGTAAAATTCATAAATCCAATGTTCCTCCCCATATTAAATTGCCGGCACGATGGTCGCGTTGATAATGGCTTCGTGACATTCCAACACATTGATAATGGAAGGATTGATGTCAGAATCGACTTCGATAATGGCATAGGCCGAATCGCCCTTTGCTTTACGGTATAATTTCATAAAGGCAATATTTAAATCAATGCCGCTGCATACCGTCGTGATATAGGCCAGGACGCCTTTTTTATCTTTGTGATGGACAATCAGTGTGGAATATGCGCCGGAAAGAGCGATGTCGATACCGTTTAACCGCCGGATGACGGCATTTCCCCCACCGATAGACTCGCCCCGAAGTTCAATGCTCCGGTTATTTTCACAGTGTAATAAAATGTCCACAGTATTTGGATGAATATCCTTTTCCGTGGTGTTTTCGATGAATTCATATTTCAGTCCGGCCGCGTCGGCATATTGAAAGGAATCCCGAATCCGTTCATCATCCGGGAGAAAACCCAGAATACCGCCGACCAAAGCCCGGTCCGTGCCATGACCCCGGTAGGTCCACGCAAAAGAACCATAGAGGGTAAAAGTTACGGAAAGGATTTTCTCAGGAGCCAGTTTTCCGGCCAGGTGGGCAATTCTCAGGGCCCCGGCCGTATGGGAACTGGAAGGACCAATCATATTCGGACCGATAATATCAAACATACTAATATCATTCATAAAACCTTCTCCTTTTCTATAGTTCTATGATATACTAAAAAGAAGAGATTTAAAAGTGAAATTTGTGATAATCCACAGACGCAGGACATAGATTAATAATCAGGGGGAATATATGTATCGCAAAACTTTAACAAAACCCAGAAAATGGGATGAAGAGTCATTGGCGCTGGCCACAAAAGAAGAATTAGTCGCTGATTTACTGCTTCGCAAATCCCAACTTCAAGGACGCAGGAAATCTTTTATGCCTTGGGACAGGCATCTTCTGAAAAAAGAAATGTATTGGATTGAGGTTGTCAATAAGGAATTGGAACAGCGCAGGGAATGGACTGTGGAGGGCTGATAGGCTCTCCTTTTTCATTAAAAGGCGTATGAAGATATTCATCAGATGATGGCCTGAATATTGCTGTTGATGGCCAATGACTTGCTGGATTATAATAAAAGTTTTAACTTTGTTTATATCGGTGTATCAAAAAAATGTAGGTAATAAAGAAAGGGCGTTGGTGAACAATAATGAAAAAATATTATGGTATGATATGTTTGTTGGCTATTGTGATACTGTTTCCAATGAAGTGGTATGAATCAGTAATTCCTTATGTTATGAATCCAGAAGGTGTGGGGATTTTTTTTGTGTCATTAACCGGTATACAAATATTTACATATAACTGTTTCAGTATATTTATCATTTATATTTTATGTCTGGCGATTCAATATTTAGTAGTTGAGAATCAGAAAGGATATTTGATAGCTGTTATAAGTAAGATACTGTTTATCTTACAGCTTATGTTTGTTCCCATGTTGATTTTGTATCCTTCGGATAATCGAGAATACTTTTTTCAGAATCTTGATGAATATATGTTTCCGATGTTTAGAGCAGGCTTTTATTTGACAGTAATTTTAGTTGCTATAAGTATGATACAGAATATTATCGGATTAATTCAAAGTTATAGGAAATAATTTATCCATGACAGGTGTAAGTAAAAGTTTGAAACTTGGCGGAATCAAAGGCGCTGCTTTGGTTCCGCTAAGCTGTTGTAAGAAAGAACTGTTCATGGTCAGAGGATATACAGTTCGTGGTCTGTTTAATGCGAATCATAAAAAGTATGTTATAATTCAATCGTGAGGAGAAAAGTTTGGATATGTAAAGGTGATTGTCCGACATGTTATATAATGCAGTTGAGGTTGCGGCGATACGGCTTGCCGCCAGCGGTGTAGAAAACTTAGGAATATACAGTAAAGAGATTTTATTGAAAAGTGTTATATGGTTGCGAGAGAACTATGAGATTTTTGGACGAGAAGCTTATTTAGAGAAGGCTGTCTGGAATATTTATGCGTATTTGGAACTTGGCTTTCCGTTTGAGGATAGTGAAGAAGAATTTTATAAAGTACTGGAATATTTACATAAGGATGTGGAAGAAGTTTTTCCGGCTCCAAAATGGCGATATAAAAAAATTCCTTTGAACAAAACAAATGTCAGAGATTTAATGGGAAAGTGGAATCCGGTTTTACATTCCATGAAAATCTCGGATGCCGTATCAGATATTATTGCTAAGGTATCCGACCGGGTAGAAGGAGAGTATCTTTATTTTTGTGGTAAAGTTCTGGAACAGGATGGTGAAAAAGTATTGTGGGAACATACTTTTAAACTTTATGTTCGGGAAAGCGAAGCGATACTCTATAACGTGAATAAAAATAAGTATTATGTTTTTGTGTAAAGGATGAGGAAACTTATGATAAAAGTGGCAGTTGTCGACGATGATGAAAAGGTGCTGGAACAGGTGCGGGCTTGTATTGAAGGTATCAACGATTTGCCGGAAGATGTCGAGATATTGACTTTTTGCGGAGCTGAAGAATTTTTGGATAAAATAGGACCAAAGGACACATGCGATGTCCTTTTTACAGATATTCAAATGAATGGGATGGACGGAATTGAATTAGGAGCCGTCGTCCAAGAAAGATTTCCGCATCTTTATTTGATATTTTTGACTTCATTTACGGAATATGCGGTGGACAGTTATACGGTGGATGCCTACCAGTACATTTTAAAACAGCAAATGGGAGAAAGAATCCCTCCGGTCATGCGAAAGCTGATTCTGAAAATACAGAAAGAGCGTAAAAAATTCCGGATTATAGAAACGGTAAATGATGGTAATAAGATATTTTATCAGGATATTATCTACATAAGGAAGGTTAAAGCTTCCAAATATGTTGAATATGTGACGCTGAATGGTATTTTTCGGGAACGTATAGGTCTTGAACAGCTAATGCAGGAAATGAATTCAAAGGAGTTTATTTTGGCTGAGCGTGGTTACATCGTAAATATCGGTCATATTGTTCGGGTAAAAGGCAATATTATTTATGTGAAAAACGGTGACCAGATTACGATAAGCCGTGGCCGGTTGTCTGAAGTTAAAATGAAAATCAACGAACAATGGGGTGAGATATGATGTACACCCTTATATTCCAGGGGCTTCAGATATTTCTGTCTATGCTTGAAGTTTGGCTATGTTATCAGTTATTATATTGTACGGTACTCGAAAAAGAGTACTTGAATCTAAAAGAAAAAATCATTATATGGGTGAATATCATCGTTTGGGGGATATCTGTTTCATATAACAGAAGTGTGATATTCTTTTCTCATAACGTGTTTGTATGCGGTTTGATTTTTACAAGCATATGTGCTATATGTGTTGTGAAAAAAGACAAACTTTTAGTTGTTGGTCTTATTGCCACTTGTTATTCTCTGATAGCACTATTGGATTTTTTATTTATGTTTCTTAGTGCAGTTTTTCTGGATAGATTTGTAATATTGGAAATATACCATGGAAATTCTTATTATAAAATTCCTATTTTTTTATTGGCGAGAGTGGTAATTGCAGTTGGATTGTTTTGGTTAGCGAAAAAAGGCACTATATTTTTAAATAATATTTATGAGTATAGGAAGATGTTGTATGGTACAGGTATTATTTTTGTTGCCATATTGCGAAAATATCAATTGACAACATTTCAAATGGTATTTGGGAAGATTCCATATAATGGAATGGATAACGGTCTTTCTCTTTTATCTTTGCTTTTAATTATTATTTGTGTCACTGCTTTGTATGTAAAAAGCCTGATATTACAAAAAGAAAATCAATTTCTACTTTCACGAGATGAATTGATGCATCAGAATTATGGGAAACTAAGGGCGCTTGTGGAAAGCAATCGGCAAATATCCCATGATATCAAAAATTATTTTATGGTGCTTCAGGAATATGACAAATCCGGGAAATATAAGGAAATACATGAGTATTTAGAAAAAATCAATGGTAAATTAGGAGCATTGGATGAGCAGGTGTGGACCGGACATCGGATTTTGGATTTTGTTTTAAATCAGAAAAGGAAGGTTGCAGAACAAAAAGGCATTGATTTTGAAATATGTGCGTCAGCTTTAATGAATTTAACGTTAAGTGATGAGGATATCAGCGTACTTTTTGGAAATTTATTGGATAATGCCATTGAGGCTTGTGAGCAGATACAGGATGGCAGACGATGGATTTTGTTTAAACTACAAAAGAGACAGCAATTGCTATTTATAGAGATAACTAACAGCATGGGAAATGCTCCGATAATAAAAAATGGAGTGATTCTTACCTCTAAAAAGAATAAAAAATTACATGGTTATGGTTTAAAAAGTGTAAAGCGTATTGTTGAAAAGTGTAATGGCACATTTTCATTTTCAATGGAGGAAGGGGTATTTAAAGTTAATCTGTCTTTTTTTGAAATAGAAAATGGTTTTTAATTAAGAAAGGATGTATTGGGATTAAATTAAAAGAAATGTGAATAGAGTAAAGCAAGTGGTGGTCTTGAAACGTGTCATTGATGGCCACTTACTTTTTTTAAAATGGAGCGTTTGATATAATAAAAAAGTCGAATATTGTAGCTATATATAATGAAAAGGCGGAATTTTTTATGAAAATGCCTGCAAAAAAATAATATGTATTGCGGCATTAAAGTCTGTCTGTATTATGAAGCAGCAATTACACCAGCTTCTCCAAGAAGCAGTGCTTCATATAAAAAATATGCACTTGCCAATGAGTACTATGCAATGACAGCATGTTCAGTAGGCCCAGGATATCATATCCTGGGACGTTATACACCGTAAATGGGTACTATGTGGTGAGTTTGGATTAAAGGGTACGGTTTACTGTATCCTTTAATTTGTTTATAAGTATTCTTTATTGATTTCAGAGGCATGGAGCATGACCATGCCCTGAAATTCAAAAACAGCAAAGGCAGCTTCAAATATTGAGATAGGAGGACCTAAATGAAGAAATTACAAATGTGTGTGTGGGTTATTTTAATCGCCATAATGATTGGCGGATGTAAAGCAAAACCAGAGGATGAAGTGAAACAGGATGTGTATTTTCCGGAGACTTTTTTTGAAGAAGAAGGTAGAGTGACGGTTGATTGTGAATTGGAAATAAACGGAGATTCAAGAAGCCTGCAAAGGCAATTGCCGCAGGTTAGGGGAGAGGAATACGCCGATATAGAAAAGGCCTATCAAATATATGCGGATGGAAAGGCTATTGAAGAAGAATACCATGACGAGGGAACTCAAGGACTTCCGGATAGGGATTCTTATGTTTTTTATGAGGATGGTTCGATGTCTGTGGGACCTACATTTTCATTTAGTACAGAAAATGCAAAGTATTATTCAAGAGTGGGAGCTGCGAGAGAAGAGAATGTAAACGATTATATGAATCATACGGTTTCTTTTATGTCTGGCGAGGATGCGGCAGAGCAGATAAAAAAGGCTATAAAAGATTTGGGATATTCTGAAGAAGAATTCTATTTTTTTTATTATCCATTAAATTGGGAGACTATGAGGGATATGGAATCAAAATATGTAGATGAAGAGTTCATTGAAACGGGCGATGTCAAAGACGAATGGACGGCGGATGATGATGCTTATTTTGTATATGCTTTTCAAAAAATATCGGATTTGCCTGTTTATCACAGGATTATGAGTATGACACACGAGTTGGCTTTTGATACGGTAGACAGTGCGCCGGTTCAGGCGGTTTATTCAACGCGGGGGATTGAGTGGCTGTATATTTCAAATATATATGATTTTGAAGGGGAGCAAGATGTACAACTTCAAAATATAGACAGTATTATTCAGGTAGTAACAGATAAGTATAATACACTATTGAGTGAATCAACATATCGTGTCAATCGTGCGAAGTTATATGTCCGGGTGTATCTGGATGAGAAGCAGGCATATAAAACTTCAATAATATGGTATTTTGAAGTTCAGAGTGATAATGGGAAAAAAGAAGTAATGTTAGTTGATGCTGTTTCAGGGAAGGAAATATATTTGCCTTGATATGAAGAGGAGGCTGGAAAGTTTATGGGTAAACATCACTATATCGTTTCAGACTTAAAGCGGTTATTGAAAAGCTATGAATTTTATTTTTCTTTTTTGGGAGTTGCCGCAGTATTATTTTTTTCACTGGAGGATGTGGGTATTTCAGATGCAGGAGTTGTGTTTACTTATGTGTTTGCCACAGATATGACAGGAATGATGTTAGCCTATGTATTCTGCGCGTGGCCCTTTGCAACGGTTTTGTGTGAGGACCTGGAAAAGAAATATGTGCGTTATGCAGTTGTACGTGGAAGCTTGAAAGATTATGTGATTTCAAAAGTTGTAATAATTTATAGTTCTTCCGTTTTTTCTATGATTATTGGGACGGTCTTTTTTCTTTGTATTTGCAGAGCAAAGGTTCCTTGGGTTGATTTGAATATTGATAATCTTTCGACACTTATGGCCGGAAACTATAAAGAAATGTTGTCAGGAGGGCATTATTTTTTATATTGCATCTTATTTGCATTGCAACTGGGGTTTTTTGCAGGCACATTATCTGTTGTATCGGCTTTTTTATCGACATACATATCAAATAAAGTTACTGTCTTGGTATTTCCGGTACTTATTTTTCAGATTTTAGCCGAATGTTCCAGAGCGGGAATTAATTATATCTATTATTTTCGGGCATATAATAGGATTTCAACCTCGAATTGCGGGAATTTTATTGGAATATTTTTATTGAGTATCCTGCCCGTGATTTTTCTGACATTTGGTATGTATAAAAAATTGAAAACAAGGTTGTGAGGGAAAAATGAAACTTGCCAAATATATATGGAAAACTTCTATTTTGAAGATTATGAATATAAAAAGTATTACCTTTGGGCTGATTATGATTGCGTTGGGGAGAAGTCATGCACTATCCATGAAAGCGCTTTCTGATTCGTTAAATTATCCGGTTTCCTGGTGTGTGATGCCCTTTATTATGACTTCGGTCATGTTTTTGATAATGTTTTGGATTGGCATTGCCTATATTCATTCGGATATACCTTTTATGCAGTATATCAATATGTATCAGCTTATACGGACAGGGAGGGTTCGATGGGGGATTGGACAAATTTTAGGTATATTTTTTCGCTCTTTGACGGCTGTTCTATTTTGCCTGGCAACGACCATAATTCCTTTATTTCCAAATATTGAGTGGACAAATGAATGGGGACGTCTTTTAAGGACGGCTGCAATGACGGACCTCCTTAGAAACTATGAGTATAGATACAAAATATATTACGAAATATTCGATGAATTTACACCGGTTGAATTTATCCTGCTTTTTGTGCTTATATGTAGTTTGACGGCGACTTTATTGGGAGAGCTGATGTTTTTAATTTCCCTTTATCTGAATAGAGTTATTGCTGTAGCGGCCGCAATGGCAATGTCTGTGTTATTGTTTGTAGTCCTTAATGTTCATCCAAAGTTAAGCATGTATTTGGCCTATTTTATACCAACTGTATGGGCTGAGGCGGTTCGCATAGCGACGCCGCGTTTAGGATATTACTGGCTTCCGCCGATATCTTATATGTTTACCTTTTTAATAACAGTTATTTTAGCTATTTCGGCTTTGATTTTATATCGATTAAAACATATAGAGTTTCATTGGGAAAATGATGATATATAAGGGAGAGAATAACAGTGGAGAAGAAGCAAAAAGTTATTGAAATAGAAAATTTACATAAAAATTTTAAAGACAATGAGGTCTTAAAGAATATTTGTTTGACCTGTGAAAAAGGGAAAATATATGGGATTGTTGGTCATAATGGTTCTGGAAAGACGGTTTTGTTAAAATGTATCTGTGGTTTTTTGAATTATAATAAAGGGAATATTTATATTAATGGCAAAAAAATGGGTGAAGCGATGGACATGTTGGATAATGCGGGGATTATTATTGAAGAACCGGGCTTTTTGAGGAAATGGAATGGATATCAGAATCTTGATTTTTTATATACGATTAGAAATAGAAAAAATAAAAAACATTTATATGCGATAATGAATAAAGTTGGACTGAATCCGGAGCTGAATCGGCCAGTGGGAAAATATTCTTTGGGAATGAAACAGCGTTTGGCTATTGCACAGGCTATTATGGAGGACCCTGAAATTTTAATTTTAGACGAACCGATGAATGGCTTAGACCATAAGGGTGTGGAAGAAATGCGGGAACTGTTTCTCAATTTGAAAAAAGAAGGAAAGCTCATCTTGCTGGCCAGTCACAATAGGGAGGATATAGATATTCTCTGTGATGAAGTTTATGAAATGGAGATGGGCAGACTAAAGCAGCTCAAAAGTAAGTGACATCATCTTTGTGAAATGTTATAATTAAATAAAACATATCTTTTATTCTATTTACACATGATAAACCAGAGGCCGTAAGTTATGACGGCCGTTTCATTCTGGAAATTTTCAATGCAGACAATAAAAAAGTGCAGAGAGGATTCCAGAATGGGGATGTCCTCTCAAAATAGCAAAGGAGGACATTTTGGCAGATTTTCTCAGGAAGAACAGGGCGGAGGTGTTGAAAGTGAGTATTTACGAATATAATGAAGCTCGACATATCCAGCAGGAGAGGGAGGCTGCTTTGGAGGATGGATTGCAGCAAGGCATACAGCAGGGTATGGAGCGGGGTATACAGCGAGGCGCTCTTTTAGAGAAAATTACTAAAATTCAGAAAAAGGCGAAAAAGGGTCTGTCAGCAGAAGATATTGCGGATATGCTCGAGGAAGAATCGGAGTTTGTTGATGAGGTTATGCAAATAATGAAAGAATATCCGGACGCAGACGTGGAAGAGATATATGATTTATTGGATGGAACAGAAGTATCATAGATAATGATAAATTAAGGTTTATAAAATGGTGGCCTGAAATATAAAATTCATGGCCACCTTATTGCTTTCTGACAAAGTATATATTATAATAAAATTAATCAGAATTGTTATAGAATTAACAAATAATTGTCGGATAAAACTGGAAGAAAAATTTGCATTTCACGGAGGTTAAAGTCTATGGATGGAGATTTAGGCAAGACGGGTGTGTTTTTTATTATTTGCATTGTTTGGCTTATATATATGATTTTAATTCTTCGTAAAATCTATATTTATTATCATCCGCCAGAAAAACTGGGGAATTTATATGGTTTCTGCGATTTTTCTTTAAGAAAGAAACAATTCATAGGGGTATTTGTTATGCTGCTCCTGTTTTCATTGTTTCAACATATTCATGTTTTTCGGATAGAATATGTTTTGCTGGATATAGTAGCTTTGATTTTGCTGTTTTACAGCTTTTTAAAGGACAGGATTTACGAGAATGGAATTTCTTATAATGACATTTATATTTTTGCTGACGAGATAAATGAGATTATTTATGAAAAAAGCAGAGGTGAATATTGGATTAAAACGAAGTTTCCAACACCGGCCCGTATATATGTAAGACTGGGTGAAGAAAAAGGCTGGCCTGAAAACCTATTGCATTTAATGCAAGCCGAGGTAAAAGGGGGTTTTCGATGATTACGATTTTTAACCGAAAGGCAATATATGTAGGTTACTCAAAGGAAGAACGCAATAAGGTTGTGAAACTTTTGGACGCAAATAAAATCCAATATATTGAAAAGGAATGGTATGCCAGAGGCGGGCAAGCCGAAGGCGGAGCTGGAACTTTTCAGCTTAGAGGCCGGGGCCGGTTCGGACAGTTGGAGGAGTACCAGACAACCTATGAAATATATGTTAAAGTTTCAGATTATGAGGAATGTGAGTTTTTGATACGTCAGATGAAAGAAATGGGTAAATAGAAATGTTTGAAGGAATCAGTACGACACAAATAATTATATTGATAGCTCTGCACGTCTTATTCATTGGAGTTGTAGCAGGCATGATTCTCTGGAAAATAAAAAAATATTATGTTAAAGAGGAGATTTCCGGAGATATTGTATGGGTTTTGAAAGGTTCACCGGAACGTTATATAATAATGTTGGCAATATATGCCGCCTTTATGTATTTTTATATTTCAAGATTTTTTACAGCATCGGATATTTTTCAGGTAATAACAACATCCGTTATCGCTGTGGAAATGGCATTTATGGTCTTTTTTGCAATCAAACCTCAAAAGATTTGTGTGAACGGAATTATAACACAGCAGGGATTTATTGAATGGGCGATGATTCGCAAGGTGATGGAATCCGAAAAAGTGGGGACCGTTTTAATCAAGCTGAAAAGACAGACGGACAATGAAATACGGATTTACTGCCAGGAAGAGGAAAAGGATAAAGTGGAAAAGTACATAAGGGAGCGAATTGATGTATTCAATGCTTGAGAAAGAAATAGCCGGAATTGGTTGGAAGCGGATTGGGGGGAGGTTATGATTTGGTGTGTTTTAGTCATTATTTTTATTTGTAATATGCTTTCTGAGTGGATTTTTGTAGCATTAGGCTTTGTCATTGTGTTTACGCTCATATCCTATTTGAAACCGTCAAAGGAATGGGGAAAATTGTTATTTTATACTCGGCGTCCTCCTTTGGAAATAATGGTTGGACTGGTTTTTATGGGACTTGTGGTATATACAATGATAGATGCCGCACAAAATGGTTGGAACGATTCGGTATTGTATACAGGAAATCCTGCCGGAATAGAATGGCTGCCGTGGGTGCGGGCGGTTATGATACTCATTGTTCTTGGATTAACATTGCTTCCAGACCGGGTTTATGAAAATGGTTTCCGTGACAGTGTCCGTTTTGAATCCTGGGCTTGTGTGGAATCGATGGAAATCCAGAAAGGATATCGGGTGAAAATTGCGTTAAAAAAACTGACGCTGCGGCGTATTGTTTATTTGAATTTAAAACCAGAGGACAGACTTCCGGTGATGGCCAGAAATAAAATATCAGGTTAGGATGGATATGAAAATATCGTCCAGGTGACAATGAATAAACCCCATTCGGTTTTATGAACCGATGGGGTTTGTGCTTTAGTGGGAAAGATTTCGCCGGGACAGTACATAAGATTGATAGGATATCAAAATCATAAGGCCTGCAGCGGCGGCCAGCCCGATGGTCCGTATGACGAAAGAAAGCTCGGTATCAAAATGGAAGGCCTCTGCATATGTAAGCAGTGTTTTTAGAAGGCAGAGCGCCGAGATACAGTATACAGGGAACGGCACAAAATGGCCCCTCCGATAAAAGCTGTTCAGGACGACTAAGGCACATACAAAGTAAAGACACGTCTGTAAAAGGGTTGGCAATAAAAATCCGATGTATGCGTGTAACAGAAGGTTTGAAAACAATGCAGTAAGGAAATAGGCGGCGGCGATAAGACCGGCTTTTTTCTGTGTCAGATTTCCTTTGACCGATAATAGAAGGCCGTAAAATAGCAATAGCGTAAGGAGTGCATAACGCAGAATATAAAATACGTTGTAAACGGAAGTAGACAGCGGCGCTTCAACAGATACGGGTAATAATAAACGGGCAGACAAAATACTCATTAGCAGATAAGCCATTCCGGTAAAGCCATAGAGAGCGGTTTGAATACGTCCAATTTTAGGGGATTCGGCAACCGGGCTGTCGGCCGTATATTTTTCCGTTTTTTCGCCGGAAAGCAATTTATCCAGGGAGACATCCAGAATCTCTGATAATTTTTTTGCTGTCAGTAAATCCGGATATCGGGCCCCGCACTCCCACCGGGAGACGGCCTGACGGGTCACATAAAGCCCGTTGGCCAGCGTTTGCTGCGTCATTCCTTTTTCTTCTCTTGCCGCCTTTAATCGTTCACCAAATTCAATCATAGAATATCAACCACCTTTCACAGCCGATTATACAGTATCCGGTGGAGAATTAAAAGAAACACCTGTCATAAGGCGTGTAAACCAAATGGTAACACGCTACGGCAGGTGCAAAGATATTAAAAAAGCAGTCAACCATAGATAGTATCTATAGCCGACTGCTTTTTAAAAGTCTCAATTATTATTACAGTAATCCGCCAATCTGAAGGAAGAGCGGTGCGAATACAAGTGCAACGATGGTCATCAATTTAATCAGGATGTTGATGGATGGTCCTGAAGTATCCTTGAATGGGTCGCCGACTGTATCACCAACAACGGCTGCTTTGTGAGCTTCGCTTCCTTTGCCGCCGTGATGGCCGCCTTCGATATATTTCTTGGCATTATCCCATGCACCACCGGAGTTGGACATGAAGATAGCCATAAGAACACCAGTAATCAGGGCGCCTACCAGAAGTCCGCCAAGGGCTTCAACGCCAAGAAGAATACCAACGACGATTGGTACAACAACAGCCATGATACCTGGAACATACATTTCTTTCAGGGAAGCCTGAGTAGAAATGGCAACGCAGGTTGTGTAGTCCGGACGGTCCGTACCTTTTAAGATACCTGGTTTTTCACGGAACTGACGGCGAACCTCTTCAATCATCTTGTAAGCGGCTTTGGAAACGGATTCCATAGTCAGAGCGGAGAAGAGGAATGTCAAAGTACCGCCGATAAATACACCGATAACCACACGGGCATCAAGAACATTGATAGCGTCTAAATCTACGGCTTCAGAGTAGGATACAAACAGTGCCAGTGCTGTTAAAGCAGCGGAACCGATGGCGAAACCTTTACCCATGGCAGCAGTTGTATTACCTACGGAGTCGAGCTTATCTGTAATCTCACGAACAGATTCATCCAGACCGGACATCTCTGCGATACCGCCGGCATTATCTGCGATTGGGCCGTAAGCGTCGATGGCAACAGTGATACCTGTGGTGGACAGCATACCAACGGCTGCTAAAGCGATACCATAGAGGCCAACCAGTTCGTAAGAAATGAAGATACCAACACAAATCAGTAAAATCGGAACAACGGTGGACTGCATACCAACGGCCAGACCGCTGATGATAGTCGTAGCGGAACCTGTTTCAGACTGCTGTGCAATCTTTTTAACGAAACGGTATTCATCGGAAGTATAAATCTCAGTAACAACACCGATTAATACGCCGACAAGAAGTCCGGCAATAACAGCCAGAGCTACATTAAAGCCGCCGAACATGGTTTTACTTAAAATAATCGTAATGATAATAACGATTGCGGTAGCGCCGTACTCGCCGCGCTTCAAAGCGGCATGCGGATTCGTTGCATTGCCGGCTTTAACGACAAAAGTACCGAGGATTGCAGCGATAACACCGCCGCCGGCCAGAAGTAATGGGAATAAAATACCCGTTTGGCCGTAGTAAGTTAAACCGAGAGTCATTGCAGAAATGATGGAACCGACATAGGATTCAAAAAGGTCGGCGCCCATACCGGCAACGTCACCAACGTTATCACCAACGTTATCGGCGATAACTGCAGGGTTTCTCGGGTCATCTTCAGGGATTCCGGCTTCTACCTTACCAACAAGGTCAGCGCCAACGTCCGCAGCTTTTGTGTAAATACCGCCGCCGACACGGGCAAACAGAGCGATGGAAGAAGCGCCTAAACTGAATCCGAAAAGGATGTCTGCATTTCCGGTAAGTACATAGATGATACTGATACCGAAAAGACCGAGGCCGACAACGGCCAGACCCATAACGCTACCACCGGAAAATGCAACAGAAAGAGCGGCATTCATACCGGAATTCATAGCAGCGCTTGTCGTGCGCACATTTGCTTTTGTGGCAGCGCCCATACCGAGATAACCGGCCAGAACGGAAAAAATACTGCCGACAAGGAAGCAGATGGCTGTCATCCAGTTCGACAAACCAAGTCCGATGACAACAAACATAACAGCAACAAAAATCAGGAGCACTTTGTATTCTGACATAAGGAAGGCTCTTGCGCCTTCGGCGATAGCTCCTGCGATTTCCTTCATACGGTCATTTCCCGCGTCTTTTTTGCCAATGGATGAAGATGTTGCAATGGCAAAAAGGAGGGCGAGGATTCCGATGACAGGAACAACCATAAGGAAGTTTTCCATAATAATTTCCCCCTTGTTAAAAATATGAAATTGTTATAGCACTCTAATATTTTTAGAGTATAGTTTAGCTTACCAGAAAATGGAGAAATATTCAATAATTGTTAAAAATGTACCAAAAAAAATACATGAAAATACACTATTTTCGTCATTTTCGTCCTTTACCGGTCATATGTTCAATGGATATTTCCACAATATCTGCTTCGGAAGCGGATTTTTCGATATATTTCCGTCCTGCTTCGATAAAATCCGGTGAATATTTTTCAACCAATTTGAGTAACGGCTCCTTTTTTGCATCTTCCTCTAAACGGCGGGCCTTGCCGAAAACAACGGCGCTTTCGTATTTCGTGCTGAATTTGGACGGAAGCAGTTCCGTTTTTCCCACAACGGTAAAGCATACATTGGCATTATTCCCAATATTCTCTAATTTAAGACCGGCATTTTTCGCACAGTGAAAATAAATGCATCCGTTAAAATAAACGTAATTTACCGGGACGCCGTAAGGTGAGCCGTCCCTGCATACGGTAGATAAAATGCCGTACTCGCCGCGCTCCAGAACACGGAGGGTTTCTCCGTCATTTAATTGACGGTCTTTGCGTCTCATTTCTTTCATCCTGCTGTCTCTCCTTTTGTTTTATCTGATAAAATTTAATGTAGCCCATATGATTCCGTTTTTCAAGGTTTTATTTGAAAAAAATTTGAAAGAGGCGCTAAGAAGCAAAATAATAGTAGAAAAAATGGATATTTTATGATAGATTATTTATGAGGTGTTTAAAATGAAAAACATGAAGCGTATTTTACTAAAATTAAGCGGGGAAGCTCTTTCGGGGGAAAAAGGGTTTGGCTTTGATGAAGCCACATGTCTGGAAGTTGGACGCCAGGTGAAAGAGATTACCGATAAAGGCACGCAGGTAGCTATTGTTATCGGCGGCGGCAATTTCTGGAGAGGAAGAAACAGCAGCAAGATTATTGAACGGACAAAGTCAGACCAGATTGGAATGCTCGGAACCGTGATGAATTGTATTTATGTTTCGGAAATTTTCCGGACACTGGGGATGGCTACGGAGGTATTTACGCCTTTTGTCTGCGGTGCGTTTACGGAGCTGTTTTCAAAGGATAAAGCGATGGCCGCGCTTTCCGAAGGGAAGGTTGTTTTCTTTGCCGGAGGTACGGGACATCCGTATTTTTCGACAGACACGGGAACGACGCTGAGAGCTATTGAAATTGAGGCGGATGCGATTCTGCTGGCCAAAGCTATCGACGGCGTTTACGACAAAGACCCGAAGGTATATCCGGATGCGGTGAAGTATGATACGGTGAGCATCCAGCAGGTGGTTGACCAGAGACTGCAGGTGGTCGATTTGACGGCCACTATCATGTGCCTGGAAAATCATATGCCGATGGTTGTTTTCGGATTGAATGAGAAGGATAGTATTATAGAAACCTTATATGGGAAATTTAACGGCACTTATGTGACCGTGGATGAATGATAAATAATTTGGGAGGATTTCAGACATGGATGAAAGAATACAAGTTTATGAGACAAAGATGAAAAAAACATTGGAGAGCCTGGAAAGAGATTATCTATCCATCCGTGCCGGACGCGCAAATCCGCATGTTCTGGACAAGCTGGTGGTAGACTATTACGGAACGCCGACGCCGATTCAGCAGGTGGGGAATATTACGGTCCCGGAAGCACGGGTGATTTTAATCCAGCCATGGGAATCCAAACTGATTAAAGCGATTGAAAAAGAAATCATGGCTTCGGATATCGGTATCACACCAAGTAACGACGGTAAAGCGATTCGTCTTGTGTTCCCTGAACTTACGGAGGAACGCCGTAAAGAGCTTGCAAAGGATGTTAAGAAAAAAGGCGAGGCTGCAAAGGTAGCCGTCCGTAATATCCGTCGTGACGCCAATGACGCATTAAAGAAATGGAGCAAGGCCAAAGAAATATCTGAAGACGAAGCAGACGATTTGGAAAAATCTGTTCAGAAAATTACAGATAAATTCATTGCTGAAGTGGATAAGGCTGTAGAGACAAAGACAAAAGAAGTGCTTACCGTATAAGTGCATCGTGATAAAACAAAACGAGAGGGAGGTTGTCGGATTTCGGCAGCCTCTTCCTGTTCATTACAGATTTGAAAATAAGGAGATTTATATGCAGAGAGAAATTGACGGGGAACTTTTGGAAGTTCCGAACCATGTGGCGATTATTCTGGACGGCAACGGCCGATGGGCCAAAAAGCGAATGATGCCGAGAAATTACGGGCATGCTCAGGGAAGTAAGACTGTCGAGCAGATTTGCGAGGATGCCTGGAACCTGGGAATTAAGTATCTGACAGTTTATGCTTTTTCTACGGAGAACTGGAAACGTCCGCAGAAGGAAGTAGACGCATTGATGAAGCTGCTTCGTTCTTATTTAAAAGATTGTATTAAACGGACAACAAAAAACAATATGCGTGTTCGGGTTATCGGAGATAAGACCGGACTGAGTTCGGATATTCGGGAGGCCATTGAAGAGCTGGAACGGGTTTCGGCCGTAAATACCGGACTGAATTTTACCATTGCCATAAACTACGGCAGCCGGGATGAGATGCGCCGGGCGATGGTTCGTATGACAAAGGATGTGGAGGAAGGAAAGATTAAATCCGAAGATGTGACGGAAGAGCTGTTCAACAGCTATCTGGACACATGGGATATTCCTGACCCGGATTTATTGATTCGTACCAGCGGAGAACAGCGCCTGTCCAATTTTTTGCTCTGGCAGTTGGCCTACACAGAATTTCTGTTCATGGAGGTATTGTGGCCGGATTTCAATAGAAATGAATTAGTCCGTGCTATTCGTCAATATAATGGAAGAGAGCGTCGTTTCGGCGGCATCTAAGGAGGGATACTATGTTCTGGACACGATTAGCCAGCGGCATTGTTTTGGTTATTGTGGCGGTTCTCACAATTATGGCCGGCGGAAATATATGGTTTGCCCTTGTATCCCTGTTGTCCCTGATTGGTCTGTATGAACTGTATAAAACAATGAAGATTGAAAAAACGCTTCTGGGATACGTGGGATACGCCGTAACGGTGGTCTATTGCGTTTTGCTCCATCAGGGCTTTGCGGGAAGCACAAGCCTGGCTATGGTTGGCGGTTTGTTAGTGATTTGCGCCATCTATGTTTTTACCTTTCCAAAATTTAAAGCCCATGCGGTGGCTTTTGCGGTATTTGGCATGATTTATGTGCCGGTGCTGATGATGCATTTGTATCAGGTACGGGAACTGCCGGACGGTTTATTTATTATCCCGTTGGTATTTTTGAGCGCCTGGGGCAATGATACCTGCGCTTACTGTGTCGGTATGCTGATTGGAAAGCACAAGATGACGCCGAAACTCAGTCCGAAAAAGAGTGTGGAAGGCCTGATTGGAGGCATTGTCGGCGCGGCTCTGCTGGGAATGGCCTATGGCGCTCTGGCCGGAAGTCATCTGCCGTCCCTGGGGAATGCGGTCGCGGCCTGCGGCGTTATCTGCGGTGTCGGTGCGGTCATTGCTGTTGTCGGGGACCTGACGGCCTCCGCCATCAAGCGGGATACGGGTATAAAAGACTATGGCAAGCTGATTCCGGGCCATGGGGGCGTACTGGACCGGTTTGACAGTATTTTATTTACGGCGCCGGTTGTTTATTTTCTGGCCGTTTATTTTGGAGCCGCTCTTTAAGAGGCCGCAGGTCAGGCAAAAGTGAGGTAAAACAGATGAAAAAGATTGTGCTTTTGGGGTCTACCGGTTCCATTGGAACCCAGACCCTGGATGTTGTGCGTCATTATAAAAATGATTTTCAGGTGACGGCTCTGGCCGCCGCATCAAATATCGAAAAACTCGAAGAACAGATTCGTGAATTTAAGCCGAAGCTGGCCGTTGTTTTCCGCGAGGATAAAGCGAAGGCGCTGAGGGAAAAAATCAGCGACCTTCCGGTGGCGGTGCTGGCCGGTATGGATGGACTTCTGGCAGCGGCCGTGGAGCCGTCCGCGGACATTGTACTGACGGCGGTTGTCGGTATGATTGGCATACGGCCGACCATTGCGGCCATTGAAGCCGGAAAGGATATCGCCCTGGCCAATAAGGAAACGCTTGTAACGGCGGGACATCTCATTATGCCGCTGGCAAGAAAAAAGGGTGTGAAAATACTTCCGGTAGACAGTGAACATTCGGCGATTTTCCAGTCTTTACAGGGAGAAAACCGGGGACAGATTCATAAAATATTATTGACGGCCTCCGGCGGCCCTTTCCGGGGAAAGAGCCTTAAAGATTTGGCAAATGTTCAGGTGGAGGATGCCCTGAAGCATCCGAACTGGGTCATGGGCCGTAAAATTACCATTGACTCGGCGACCATGGTCAATAAGGGTCTGGAGGTTATCGAAGCCCGCTGGCTGTTTGATGTGGGACTGGATAAGATTCAGGTTGTCGTTCACCCGGAGAGCGTCGTTCATTCCGCCGTAGAATTTGAGGATTCGGCGGTCATCGGACAGCTTGGGACGCCGGATATGCGGCTTCCGATTCAGTATGCCTTATTTTATCCGGACAGAAAGCCTTTAGGCGGTGAATGGCTGGATTTATTTAAGCTGGGAACGCTGCATTTTGAGGCGCCGGACCCGGAAGTCTTTAAGGGGCTTAAACTGGCATACAGGGCGTTGGAAATCGGCGGTTCTATGACGACGGTCTTTAATGCGGCCAATGAACGGGCGGTGGCAAAATTTTTAGACAAAAAAATCAGATTTTTAGATATACCAGAAATTATTGGGGAGGCTATGGAAAAACACACTGCAATAAAATCTCCGTCGCTGGAAGAGATTCTGGACACGGAGAAGGCAGCTTATGAATTTATCGAAAGCAGGTGGTAGCTTGGGAATTATTGTAGCTCTGATTGTATTCAGCATTATTATTTTATTTCATGAATTCGGGCACTTTCTTCTGGCTAAGAAAAATGGTGTCGGCGTCACTGAATTTGCTCTTGGCATGGGGCCGATTTTATTCAGCTTTAAGCGGGGCGAGACGGTTTATGCGCTTAAAGCGCTGCCCCTGGGCGGTTCCTGCGCCATGGTCGGTGAGGATACCGATGAAACGGGAGTAAATTCCTTTAATTCCAAAAGTGTATGGCAGCGCTTTCAGGTCATTGTCGCCGGGCCTTTATTTAATTTTATTCTGGCTTTTGTCTTTGCGCTGATTCTTGTCGGTATTATCGGTTATGATACGCCGTCAGTTTATAAAGTTGAGGAAAATGGCCCGGCCTGGGCGGCCGGTATCCGTGACGGCGATATCATCAAAGAGGTAAATGGGCGAAAGGTCCATATGTATAAGGAATTTCGAACAGAGGTGCTGATGAATTCGGACGGTGCGCCGATGGAAATGGTTTTGGAACGCAACGGCAATACGTACCGGACGACAGTCACGCCGGAATTGAGCGGCGACGGCACTTATAAAATTCAGATTTATGGCGGAACTTATGAGCGGACGGGTGTGCTGGATACGTTAAAGTACGGTATTTTTGAAGTTCGCTACTGGATAACGACGACGGCCCGGAGTCTTGGCAAGCTTGTCACAGGACAGGTATCGGCCAATGAGTTGTCCGGCCCGGTGGGGATTGTGGATATGATTGACGATACCTATCAGGAGGCCAAAAGCTATGGTTGGCTGGACGTCCTTTTAAATATGATGAATATTTGTATTTTGCTGAGCGCCAATCTGGGCGTGGTCAATTTACTGCCGATTCCGGCGCTGGACGGGGGTCGCATCCTGTTTTTGATTGTGGAAGCGGTGCGCGGAAAGCCCCTGCCGCCGGAAAAGGAAGGCTGGGTACACACCATTGGTTTTGCCTTTTTAATGGTTCTTATGGTATTTATTCTTTATAACGATATACACAAACTGCTGCTGTAGGGGGAGGCGTGTTCGATGATTCGTGAAAATACAAAAGTTATATCAATTGGCGGATGCTGTATCGGTGGGAAAAATCCGATAGCCATCCAGTCCATGTGCAATACAAAAACGGAAGATGTGAAAAGTACGGTGGCTCAGATTCTGGCGTTGGAAGCGGCTGGCTGCGATATCATCCGGGTGGCCGTGCCGACGATGGAAGCGGCCGAAGCCGTCAAAGAGATTAAAAAACAGATTCACATACCGCTGGTCGCAGATATTCATTTTGATTATCGACTGGCAATTGCGGCCATGAAAAACGGCGTGGATAAAATCCGTATTAATCCGGGAAATATCGGTTCGGCCGACCGGGTGAAAGCCGTCGTCGATATGGCCAGGGCCTGTCATGTGCCGATTCGTGTCGGTGTCAACAGCGGCTCGCTGGAAAAACCGTTGATTGAAAAATACGGCGGCCGGGTGACGGCGGAGGGCATCGTGGAGAGCGCGCTGGATAAGGTGCGGATGATTGAAGCCTACGATTATGACCAGATGGTCATCAGTATTAAATCCTCGGACGTCATGATGTGCATTAAAGCCCATGAGCGGATTGCAAAAGAAACCGATTATCCGCTCCATGTGGGAATCACCGAGTCAGGCACCCTCATTTCAGGAAATATCAAATCGGCGGTGGGACTTGGAATTATGCTGAATGAAGGCATCGGAAATACCATCCGGGTGTCCCTGACCGGGGACCCGGTAGAGGAAATCAAATCGGCCAAACTGATTCTGAGGACGCTTGGCCTGCGCAAAGGCGGCATTGAGGTCGTTTCCTGTCCAACCTGCGGAAGGACCCAGATTGATTTGATTGGCCTGGCCAACCAGGTGGAAAATATGGTCCAGGGTTATGATTTAAACCTGAAAGTGGCCGTTATGGGCTGTGTGGTCAACGGACCGGGCGAAGCAAAAGAGGCGGACCTGGGGATTGCCGGAGGTAAAGGCGAGGGCCTTCTCATAAGAAAAGGTGAAATAATAAAAAAAGTACCGGAGAGTGAATTACTGACGGTACTTAAAGAAACATTGGATAACTGGAGTGAATAAGCATGGCGGCGTCTTTTTTTGAGGTATTTCCCGTTTTAAAACTGAATAGGGGTATGGCGGATTTACTGGAAGAGGCGGTCGTGGAAAAGGTCACAGCCAGTCAGGCCAGGAATCGTATACGGGTTTATCTGTGCAGTCCGAGACTGATGGCTTACAATGATGTGCGCAGACTGGAAGAACAGATTCGGGGACAGCTTTTTGAAAACACGGACGTTCATGTGGATATTATCGACCGGTATGAGCTGTCGGAACAATATACGCCGGAGCGGCTCATGACGATTTATTTTGACAGCTTTGAGGCGGAGCTTAAAGATTCCAGTGACCTGGAGGCGAACATTTTTCATAAGGCGAAAAAGGAATTTGCCGATGCTCAGAGGATGGTCCTCACTGTGGAGGACAATTTTATCACAGCTTCTAAAATCGAAGGTATCCGGGACAAGCTGCTAAAGATTTTCCAGGAGCGGTTTGGATATTATGTGGATATTTCCGTCGAATATGTCCGGGAACGGAAAAGCCGGCAGGCCGAGTATGCGGAAGAAACCTTCCAGCGGGAGGTTGAGACCATTGTCAAAAATTATGCAAAAGCCGAGGCGGCGGTCAAACAGAAGGAAGAAAAGATGGCCGAGCAGCAGAAGCCGGCCAGAGATTTCAAGAAAGAGAATACCTATGTCAAGAAAAAAATCATTGACCCGGATATCTTTTACGGCCGCCCTTTTGAGGGGGACGAAACACCGATTTCTGAGATTAACGATGAAATCGGAGAAGTGATTGTCCGCGGCAAGGTCATTCAGCTTGAGACGAGGGAAATCCGGAACGAAAAGACGATTGTTATCTTTGCTGTGACGGATTTTACCGACAGCATTATGGCCAAGGTATTTATTAAAAATGAATTTCTGCCCCAGGTGCTTGCCAATTTGAAGGTGGGAAAATTTGTACGCATAAAGGCTATGGCGGTCATGGACAAATACGACCATGGGATTGCCTTAAACTCGGTGATGGGAATTAAAAATATTCCTGATTTTACGGAAAAACGGATGGATTTAAGCCCGGTAAAACGGGTGGAGCTTCACGCCCATACGACAATGAGCGACATGGACAGCGTGGCCGACTGTAAGACAATGCTTAAAACGGCCATGTCCTGGGGACATAAGGCGATGGCCATTACGGACCACGGCGTGGTCCAGGCCTTTACCGATGCGAACCATTGCGTGGAAGGGACCGATTTCAAACCGATTTACGGCGTGGAGGGCTATTTGGTGGACGACCTGAAACCGATTGTTTTTGAATCGAAAAACCAGAGCCTGGACAGTAAATTTGTTGTTTTTGATATTGAGACGACGGGCTTTTCGGCGGTCAATGACCGGATTATTGAAATCGGGGCGGTGAAGGTGGAGAACGGTGAGATTGTGGACCGCTACAGCACCTTTGTCAATCCGGAGCGGCCGATTCCTTTTGAAATTGAAAAATTGACGGGGATTCATGACGGCATGGTGGTTGATGCCGCTGTGATTGAAGATATATTGCCGGAATTTCTGGCATTTTCGGAAGGCTGTATTATGGTGGCCCATAATGCGGAATTCGATATGAGCTTTATTAAAGAAAACTGCCGGAGAATGCATATGCTTCGGGAGTTTACGGTGGTGGATACGCTGGCGATGGCCCGAAGCATGCTGCCGGATTTGAAAAATTATAAATTGGATACGGTGGTGGAGGCTGTCGGCGGAACGCTGGAGAATCATCACCGGGCTGTGGAGGATGCCGAATCCACGGCGGACATTTTTGTCAAATTTGTTGCCCGGTTAAAAGGGATGGGCGTGACGGACCTGGATACGTTAAACGGCATGAGCCAGATGTCGGTCAACGCCATAAAAAAATTGAAAACCTATCATATTATTATATTGGCCCAGAATGATATCGGACGGATTAATCTCTATCGTCTGGTTTCCTGGTCCCATCTGGACTATTATGCAAGACGGCCAAGAATCCCTAAAAGTGTGCTTGCAAAATACCGGGAGGGCCTGATTATCGGGTCGGCCTGTGAAGCGGGGGAGCTTTATCAGGCGGTGTTAAAGAACCGTCCATCCGATGAAATTGCCCGGATTGTGAATTTCTATGACTATCTGGAAATCCAGCCCATTGGGAATAACCTCTTTATGATTGAAAGCGAGAAGATTCCTGAAATTCAATCCAAAGAAGATTTGATGGAAATGAACCGGAAAATTGTCCGTCTCGGCGAACAGTTTCATAAGCCGGTCTGCGCTACCTGTGACGTTCATTTTATTAATCCGGAGGATGAGGTATACCGACGGATTATTATGGCAGGCAAAGGCTTTGATGATGCGGACAGGCAGCCGCCGATTTATTTCCGTACAACGGAAGAGATGATGGAAGAATTCATGTATCTCGGTGCGGAAAAGGCGGAAGAAGTGGTGATTACCAATACAAACTACATAGCGGACCAGATTGAACGGATTTCTCCGGTGCGTCCGGACAAGTGTCCGCCGGTTATTGCGGATTCGGATAAAACGCTGCGGACGATTTGTTATGACAAGGCCCATGCCCTTTACGGCGAAAATCTTCCGGAAATTGTGGTGGAACGATTGGAGCGGGAATTGAATTCTATCATCGGCAATGGTTTTGCCGTTATGTATATTATTGCTCAGAAACTGGTGTGGAAATCGGTGGCCGACGGTTATCTGGTCGGTTCCCGTGGCTCGGTTGGTTCGTCCTTTGCGGCGTTTACCGCAGGTATTACGGAGGTAAACTCGCTTCCGGCCCATTATCTATGTCCAAATTGTAAATATGTGGATTTCGATTCGGACTATGTGAAGAGCTTTTCGGGGCGTTCCGGCTGCGATATGGAAGACAGGGTGTGTCCGGTCTGCGGTACGCCGCTTTCAAAGGAGGGGCATGATATTCCTTTTGAAACCTTCCTTGGGTTTAAGGGAAATAAAGAGCCGGATATCGACCTGAATTTCTCCGGCGAGTATCAGAGTAAGGCCCACGATTATACGGAGGTTATTTTCGGCAAAGGCCAGACCTTCCGGGCGGGAACCATTGGTACGCTGGCGGAGAAAACGGCCTATGGTTATGCGAGAGGTTATTTTGAGGACCATCAGATAGAAAAACGAAGCTGTGAATTGACCCGGCGGACGACGGGGCAGCATCCGGGCGGTATCATCGTTGTGCCATTGGGTGAGGAAATTTATTCTTTTACCCCGGTTCAGCATCCGGCCAATGACCAGACGACCCGTATTATCACGACCCATTTCGACTATCATTCCATTGACCATAATCTGTTGAAGCTGGATATCCTCGGACACGATGACCCGACGATGATTCGTATGCTTCAGGATATTACCGGTGTGGACCCGACGACGATTCGTCTGGACGACCAGGAGGTGCTGTCCCTTTTCCATGGCCTGGATGCTTTACATATCAAGCCGGAGGATATCGGGGGAACGGATTTGGGTTCTCTTGGCATCCCGGAATTTGGTACGGACTTTGTTATGCAGATGCTTCGGGATACGAAGCCGAAGGCATTTTCGGATTTAGTGCGTATTTCCGGTCTGTCCCACGGTACGGACGTATGGCTGAACAATGCCCAGACACTGATTAAAGAGGGAAAGGCAGAAATTTCCACAGCGATTTGTACCCGTGATGATATTATGATTTATCTGATTAATAAGGGCGTGGAATCGGAGCTGTCCTTTAAAATTATGGAAAGTGTCCGTAAGGGAAAGGGTCTGACGCCGGAGTTTGAGGCAGCCATGAAAGCCTGCGATGTGCCGGACTGGTACATCTGGTCCTGCAAAAAAATCAAGTATATGTTCCCGAAGGCCCATGCGGTGGCTTATGTTATGATGGGCTTCCGTATCGCCTGGTTTAAGATTCATTATCCGCTGGCCTACTATGCCGCATTCTTTACCATTCGTGCGACGGCCTTTGACTATGAGCTGATGTGTCGGGGCAAGGAGGAATTGGAGAAGCATCTGAAACTCTATAAATCCAACCCGAATTTAACGGCGAAGGAGAAAGATACGGTCCGGGATATGAAAATTGTCCAGGAGTTTTATGCGAGGGGTTTTGATTTTTTGCCGATGAACTTATATGAATCGGAGGCAATTAAATTTACCATCGTGGGAAATAAGCTGCTTCCGCCGTTTTCCTCCATTGACGGCATGGGCGGCATTGCCGCGGAAGCTTTGGCGCTGGCCGCCAAGGATGGCCCGTTCATATCGAAGGACGATATTGCTCAGCGGGCCAAGGTCAGCCGAAGTACGTTGGATGTGATGGACGAACTGGGAATTCTCGGTGATTTGCCGGAAAGTAATCAGCTTTCCATTTTTGATTTAAAAATCGGATAGGGAGGAGTTGCCGTGTATTATTTTATTGTCAATCCCAATGCCAGGTCCGGTGAAGGAAAAATTGTCTGGCAGAAGGTGTGTCGGGTGATGATTCACAGAGGGCTGGCCTATGAAGCGTTGTTCACGGAGAAAAAGGGACAGGCGGCCGCACTGGCCAAAGCGGTGGTAAAGGCGGACGCGGGCGTTTTAAAAATCAAAGGTGCCGAAGAATGTGACGGCGAAAAAATCATCGTGGCTATGGGCGGCGATGGAACGATTTCCGAGGTGCTGGACGGTATCTGGGACCATCCCGAAGTAACCTTTGCCTTTATACCTATTGGTTCGGGCAATGATTTTGCCCGGAGTCTCGGCATATCCTCCGATTGGCGCGAAGCTCTGGAAGGTATTCTTTCAAAGGAGCATCAGATTTACTTTCATCCGGGGCGGCTGGAATATGACGGAAAAATCCGCCATTTTGGCGGCAGTATGGGTATCGGCTTCGATGCGGCCGTCTGTGACGGGGCGAACCGTCTGCGTTTCAAGCAGGCCTTTAACCGTCTTGGCCTCGGAAAATTTACATATACCGGCGTGGCCGTTAAGCTTCTGGTGACCAGCGCCTGCGATAAACTGAAAATCCGTCTGGACGGCAAAGAAATTTATCGCTTCCGGAAAGCGCTTTTCCTGTGCGGCTTGAAGGGAAATTACGAGGGTGGCGGCTTCATGTTTGCTCCCAAGGCCCGGGTGGACGATGCGTACCTGCATGTCTGCATTGCGGCAGGCATCCCCGTTTTTAAACGGTTTCTGCTGCTGCCGAAGGCTTTAAAGGGAAAACATGTGGGAGCACCAGGGGTTTATATGTATCGCTGTAAAAAGATAGAGATTTTATCCTCCCGACCAAAGCTGATTCACGGCGACGGGGAGGTCAACGGGCCGGTCACAAAGCTGACGGCCAGTCTGGAACCGACGAAAATTCGGATGATATACTAAAGATGTGGGGAAAATGTTATGACAAATTTTGCTAAAAGTTTAGAGAATTATATTAACAAATCATCATTGACAGAAAATCAGTTGGCAAAAATCAGCGGCTTCAACCGAAGCTATATTGCGTTAATAAAAAATGGACAACGTATACCGGCCGATATGGAGAAAGTACGGAAAATGTTTGATGCCTTAAACCTTTCGCCGCATGAGCATGACGCTTTGTGGAAAGAGTATTTGAAGGCGAGATATGGTGAGGGCAGGTATGAGTTACAGCGTCAAATGGTCAATTTTATAGAAAGCTTCGGACATCTGTCTGAGATTTCCATGATGTCAAAATATCAGCATGAAATTCCGGATATCAAGTGTGTGAGTAACCGTATGGATTTGGAATATATGGTGAAAGCTGTTGTGGAAAATGAAGCTTTAAAAGAAAACGGAAACTTAAAGATTATCGCTCAGTCGGATTTTGATTTTATTTTTGGCCTTCTTCCTTGTGTCTATAGAAATTCCGGAAGTTTGACAATAGACCACATCGTTTGTCTTGAGGGAGGTATAACTCAGGAGGAGCAGCTATATAATCTGAAATTTTTTCAAAAGATGATACCTGTTTTGCTCAGTGAAAAAGAATTGCGTTATCACATTTATTATTATTATGATAAAGTGAGTTCCCATTTTGCATCTTCCACATTAATGCTCTATCTGATTATAGCGAGTGATTTTGTGATAAATATTTCGGTCGACCTGAACTGCGCTCTGATTTCTAAGGATTCAAAGGTCATTCATCTGTATAATCATCTTTATGATGTGAGAAAACGGGAATGTCGCTCTATGATACAAAGTATCCATGAAAATGCGGAGTATATTCGGTTTTGCCGGGAAAAGCCGGAGGTTGGCGGCGAGGCCGTATATAGTATTGGAAGTCAGCCGTGTTTCGGCCTGTTTGATGTAGAAAGCATGTTGCCAAAATATATTAAAAACCATAATACTCAAAGCGCTTACGAATTCCGGCAATTAATACGGGCCAATAAACAATTTGCTGCCAGTCAAAAGGTATCGGCCGTATCTTATTTCAGTAAGAAGGGGTTGGAAAAACTTATGAAAGACGGCATTGTCGAAGAGGTACCAAGAGAGCTTTATACGGCGCTGGATATGGAGGACCGCAGGGAACTGATTCGGATGCTTATTGATGCGATTCGGGAGGGATGGTATACGGCCCATTTAATGAATGAGGCTTGTATTCGATATCCGCAAAATTTGGTTATAACGACGAAGGAAATGACAAGCGCCAATATTTTTTATCTGCCGGAGAAGAATGAAAACCGCTTTGTTTTGAGAGAACAGAGTTTATCAAGAATGATTTATGAATTTCTGGCCGGTTTCCAGAAAAGCACCTATGTTTTCAATCAAGATGAGACCTTACAATATTTAGAAAATTTAATAAGATAAGTTAAAAATAACAATACATAAGAAGTTTCGACAAAATCACACATAACTCGACACGGTTGTAACATTTACTGTAACATATTTTATCTCTTATATCATTCTGATAAAATGAATACAAATGCAATATGGAGGAAAATGCTATGAAAAGAAAAAAACTTTTATCCTTGTTTCTTGGACTTTGCATGGTGTTAGGGGTGCTGATGGGTCCGGCTCAGGAAGCGGCCGCCGTCAATACAAGCGAAGTCAACCAGGATGTTGTGGATGCATGTAATGGTATTCTGGAAGTTACTCAGGTAATTACTGTGGATGGGAATACAATTGCGTATTCGCGCGGAACGGGTTTCCTTATCGGAACCGATGAAAATGCGCAGAATGTCATTACGAATCACCATGTTGTCAATGCTTTTCCATATGAAGAAAAAGCATTAAAACAGATGATTCAGGATGCGGGTTTGACTGTGGCTGCGGATGCAAAGGTTAAATCAGAAATTCGTATCGTTGTTAAAAGGGATGTTTATCTCACAGCAGAAATTGTAAACCAGAGTGAAGCCGGCGATTTCTGTATCCTTAAAATGGAACAGCCGATTTATGACAGAGAACCGCTGACCCTTGGCGACAGCAGTAATGTTGTTACGACACAGCAGATTTATGCGCTTGGTTTCCCGGCCGCTGTTGAAGGCGCCTGGGGACAGAATATTGGCGAGAGCCTCCAGTTGGATGCCATATACACGGCGGAAGATGTAACGGTAACAAGCGGTACGGTATCTAAGGTTGGCAACTTTATCGGCACGGGCGCTCCGATTTCCACAATTGTTCACTCCGCAACGATTTCCGGCGGAAATTCCGGCGGACCATTGGTGACGGCCGATGGCGTGGTTATGGGTATTAATACATATGAACTGGCTCAGGAAACCGGTTATTATTATTCAACAGAAATTAATGAAGTAACAGATGTTTTGACAGCGCTCGGTATCGCTTATAAATCCGCAGACGCAGTTTCAGAACCGTCTGGGGCAGGAACGGAACCGGCCGAAAGCGTTGCTCCGGAAACAGAAGCTGAAACAGTTGCCGTAAACACTGAAAAGCTTGGCGAACTTGAGGACGCTATCAATAATGCCGGAAGTGTTGCTCTTGAAAATATGACGGCGGAAAGCGCAGCAAACTTTAATACTGCATTGAAGGAAGCAAAGGCTGTACTTAACAGCAGCGCTCCGACCGATGAAGAAATTGATGAAGCTATTTCAAATCTTCAGACGGCTCAGAACGGCCTTGTTGAAGAAAAAGGTTCCAATACGATGATGATTGTCATTATTGCGGCGGCCGCTATTATTATCATTATTATTATCGTTGTCGTTGTGACATCTTCCGGAAAGAAGAAGAAACAGCAGGAAGAAGCCGAAAGAGCGGCGGCTATGCAAAGACAGCAGCAACAGCAGAGAAATCAGTCTCAGGCAAATTCTCAGCAGTGGCAGTCCCAGTCCAAACCTCAGTCCCAGTCCTTTACGCATCAGCCGACACCGACGCCGGTAAATGACGGCGCAGGCGAGACAAGCGTTTTGAATGACGGCGCGGGTGAGACGACGGTTCTTGGAAACAATATTCCGGGCGCTGTTTTGATTCGCAAGAAAAATAATGAAAGAATTACAATTACCAAAGCGGTATTTAAGATTGGTAAAGAACGCAGAAAAGTTGATTATTGTATTTCCGATAATACGAACATCAGCCGTTCACATGCAGATGTCGTTTTTAAAGACGGACAATTCTTTATTATCGACAATCATGCAACCAATGGAACGAGCATCAATGGTACATCCGTACCGGCTGGTCAGGAACGAAAGCTGAACAATAATGATGTCATCAAGATGGCTGATGAAGAGTTCCAGTTTAAAATGTTATAAGACAGGTGGGGAATCCTATGGATTTTATGATTGCGTTCCACAGTGATGTAGGAATAAAAAAGAATACAAATCAGGATTCACTGCTTGTAAAAGTAGCGCAGACAAACCTGGGGAAGGTTTGTCTGTGCGTCGTATGTGACGGTATGGGCGGACTGGCTAAGGGAGAGCTGGCCAGCGCTACCGTCATACGTACTTTTGAAAACTGGTTTGAGAAAGATTTTCCTGCCATGCTTGAGCGGGGATTTGACCCGGAGGAGTTGAGACTTCAATGGGATAATATTGTTTTGGAGCAGAATCAGAAGATATCGGCCTATGCTTCAAGTCAGGGCACACGGATGGGAACGACAATTACAAGCCTTTTAATTATTGACGGCCAATATTACATTATGAATGTCGGAGATTCCAGAGCCTATTTATTGACGGACCAATTGTATTTGCTTACCAAAGACCAGACGGTTGTTCAGTATCAGTTAGATATGGGAATGATTACGTGGGAAGAGGCTCTCGTACATCCCCAGAGGAATGTACTGCTTCAATGTGTTGGCGCTTCCGAAGTGGTCACACCGGATTTTTATAATGGTCCGGCGGAGCCGGAGGCCATGTTTGTTCTGTGCAGTGATGGATTTCGGCATGTCATTACGCCGGAAGAAATTTATGACAGGCTGAATCCGCAACTTCTTATAAATGAGCAGATGATGAAGGAAAATGCCGTATGGCTTACGGAACTTGATAAACAGCGGCAGGAAGTAGACAATATTTCCGTTGCTTTAGTAAGAACGTGTCAGGGAGGGTAAGCAATGCTGGAAATTGGTTCCGTTGTAGACGGTAAATATAAAGTACTTAATAAAATCGGTCAGGGCGGTATGAGCGTTGTCTACCTGGCATTAAATGAACGGGCAAATAAGACATGGGCGATTAAGGAGGTTCGTAAGGACGGTGTTCAGGACTTTGCAACGGTAAAGCAGGGGCTGATTGCCGAAACAAATATTCTTAAAAGCTTAAATCATAAATATTTGCCGAGTATTGTCGACGTAATTGATGATAAAGATACATTTATTATTGTTATGGACTATATTCAGGGAAAATCCCTGAAAGAATTGTTAAAAGAAAGTATGGAATACGAAGGCTTTCCGATGGCGGTCGAGGATGTTATTTCATGGGGAAAGCAGTTGTGCGAAGTTCTTTACTATCTACACACACGGGAACAGCCGATTATTTATCGGGATATGAAACCGTCAAATGTTATGATTAAACCGGACGGGGAAATATCCTTGATTGATTTCGGTACGGCCCGTGTATTTAAAACCGGAAATACAGAGGATACCATATGTCTCGGTACTCCGGGCTATGCAGCGCCGGAACAGTATGGCGGCAATGGCCAGACGAGGCCGCAGACAGATATATACTGTCTGGGAGCGACGCTTCACCATTTGATTACGGGCCGGGACCCGGCGCCGACGCCTTTCAATTTCCCTCTGATTACCCAGTGCCGTCCGACGCTTCTGGATGAAACGCCCCGGGAGCTTCGAAATGCGGTGCTTGGTCTGGAAATGGTCATAAAAAAATGTACCCAGTATGAGATTAAGGACCGATACCAGTCCTGTGCGGAACTGAAATATGACCTGGAGCATTTGGAAGAACTGGGGTTGCCTTACAGGAAAAAGCTTAAACATAAGATGATGGCCTTTGGTGGCTGTGCGTTGCTGGCTGTGATTCTGGGCGGAGTTTCTCTGTTCGGTATGCTCATGGAAAATCGCACAAAAACGAGCGGTTATGATTATTATATTGAAGCGGCCAAGACGGCGGCGTCAGGTAATAAACTGGAATTATATCAGAAGGCCATCGAGCTGAATCCGACCAGTGAAACAGCCTATTTGGAAATGTTAGAAGAAATGATTGCCACGGAGGGCTTTACAACCGAAGACGACGCATTGATGACTTCGGTGCTTTATTCCAAATATAACGGCAGGGATAAGGATAACAAAACGTATTTCCAGGCAAATCGCAGCGGTTATGTTTATTTCGCCTATGAACTGGGATGCGCCTATTACACGGCCGGCGACGGCAGCGGCGATAAGGCTTCGGCGGCCGGATGGTTCCAAATTGTCAATGAAGCGGATTTGGATTCAATGAATTTCGATATTGACGGGGTATATGTGGACAAGACCCAGATGAAAGCCATGTCAGAAATTCTTGGCCGGATTTGTGATTACTATAAGAGCAACAGCATCGGTAAAGTCAATGAACTTGGTATGGGCGAATACACCTATGGCGAATATTGGGATGACCTGATGGCCCTGCTGGACGGCGACGTGGCGGGCGACGCCAACGTTATGCTGGAATTGAAGCTTTATAATGAGATTGTCTATCAGATTTATACGCGGACCATTGAATTTAAAACGGAGGCCGGATTAAAGGCCGATGATTTAAACGAGGCCCTGGATAAAGTCTCAGCAAAACTTGAAAGGGTGGATTCAAGGTCCAACAGCATACCGCAGACTATCATGGGAATCGAAGAAGATATCGCCATGGCGCGGAAAAATATTACGGCGGCCTATGCGTCAAACGCCGTCACAGGCAATTCAACTGGAGGAGGTAATGAATCATGAGTACTCAAAACTTTGAACAGTTGATGAATATGTATGGCAATATTAAGTTTTTCTGCGGCATTGCGGCGATTGTCTTTTTGCTGATTGCCATCGCCCTGTTTTTCCTTCTGAAAATTCCTTCCGTGTTCAGTGAACTGACCGGACGGGGAGCAAAGAAGGCTATTGAAGAAATGATGGCGGAAAATGACAGCGGCGGTCTGTCTGCTTCGCGGAAAATCGGCGATGATGGCCGCAGACATAAAAGGAAAAATATGGGTACGTCAAGGCTCAGAAAAAATACGGGACGGATGACCGGAAATTTAAATACGGGACGAATGACCGGGAATCTGAATACGGGTCAGTTTGATTCAACGGCGCAGGCATTTCAGCCGGAGCCGGAGCCGCAGCCGGCAGTCCGGCCAGCGGCCCAACCGGTGATTCAACCCGTACAGGAGGTCGGCGAGACTTCGGTACTCGATAGCGGCGCCAATGAGACTTCGGTGCTTGACACCGGTTTAAACGAGACAACCGTGATGCCGTCGGGATTTGTTATTCTGCGCAGCATCGTGGAAATACATACCGACGAGGTGATATAGATGAAACATATGAAAAAAGTCAAAGAAAGGGGAAAGGCTTATGGAAAAGTCAAAAAGACGGCTCAGGGATAGAGCATTAGCCGGATTTCTGGCGTTGCTGCTGGTCGTTGGTTCCGTCTTTACCGGAAATGTTTCCACATTAAATGTCTATGCGGAAGAAACGACGCCGACAGAGACAACGCCGGTGGAAACGGCGCAGAAGTATACCATTAATGTGACAATGCCGGGAAAAAAAGGGAATGTCAGTTGGGGAAATCCGCAGATAACTATATATAAAGATAGGGAAAATCTCGATACTATAGAACTGACAGAGGATAGTTCGTCAGGAAATTTAACCGGAACGGTAAATATTACAAAAGATGACACTGCTGAATATACCTATTTTGTGGAATGTGATAACTATAATTTAAGTGACAACACAGGAACGTTGTCATTAGATAGCGAGAATTCAACGCTGAATGTTATTGTTGGTTCGGCAGTACCTAACTATGAGATTAATATATCCGGCAGCAGTCAAGTGAAAGTGGATGAAAGTGTCAGCTATTCACTTGTGGGAACGAATATAGAGACCTGGGCAGCCGCTTTGGACGTTACATGGTCGGTGCCAGCCGGTAGGGACTTTGTTCAGATTGAGTCTCAAACCAACGAAGAGTGTATGCTGAAGGGCCTGAAAGAAGGATTTGCTACGCTCCAGGTGCAGGTCGGCGAGGAAACAAAAACAGTATACATTGCAGTGCATAAAAAAGAAATCAGTAACCTGTCGATAGCTTGTGCGCCAGAAACAGCTTCGGCATACGAAAATGTAACCATTACTGTATCCGGTGTGCCGGTTGGTGAAGAGGTTCGATTAATTATTGATGATATTGAAGAAGACAAGACTGCAGATAATAGCGGAAATGTAACCTTTACATGGACACCAAGTGATGGCAATCCACATACAATTCGGGCCGAAATTGTCAATAGTGAAAGGTATACTGGGACAAAAAGCATAGAATATACAGCGAATAAACTGGACCAGGCATTTTCCATTGAACCAGTTAAAGATGAAGAAGACGAGACCGTTGTTGTTACATATGGCGACAGTGAAACGCATATTGCAAACGTCCAAAATGGCTCTGATGGTATCCAAAGTAGTTCGGATGATTATGGATATTCAGCCAAAGTATACGCTGTGGATGGCGATGGCAATAAGACAGATACACTGTCGGAGGCCGCAGAGGTTTCCGTCGATGCTTCCACCGGTGAGATTACACTGACGCCGAAGGCGGCCGGTAAAGTTTACGTGGAAATCACGAAGAATGGCAATGAGGTTTATAACAGTGTTTCCGAAGGCTTTGTTTTTGAAATTCAGAAGAAAGAGCTGACAGTTTCTGCAGTTACTGCGGAAAATAAGGTTTATGACGGCAATACGTCCGTGAAGGTTACGGCAAATCTGGCGGGAATTCTTCAAACAGATACTGAGGTTTCAGAAACGATTCCTGGAACCGGAACAACTGAAAATGCCAATGCAGGTGAGGATAAGGCGATTGTTTCTACAACAATTCATCTTCCGGATACGGGTTATGAAAATTATACCCTGAAAGAGGGCGATATTTCAAAGATTGATGAAGTAACGGCGACCGTAACAATTTCAAAAGCGCCTTTGACGGTGCGTATCCCGAATGCTCAACGAGTTTTCCGGGAGGATAATACGGCAGTTATTTCAACAGTAGAAGCTGGCATGACATTTAAAGGCTTTGTCAATGGCGAAGATAAAGAGGTACTTGAAGGCCGTACGAGGCCGTCAGTATCTGTGAGTGTCAGCCCTACAGGAGGTGTAATCGGCCTTAATTCAGAGGCAATTACAGCCGACCTTGAAAAAGCCAATAACGACAGCAGCGCGCCAATCAACTACATCTATGTGTCTTCCGTAGATGCTGTGGGGAACTATTCTACGGTTCCGGCGACCAGTAACCTGACGATTACAAAAGAATCCATTGACAGCTTTACGGATTATGTATCCGTGGGCGGCACGAATGTTTATCAGCAGCCGGATGAGAATGGAGAAGGAACGAAGAACGTATATTATGGCTACAGCGCACAGGCAGTTTTTGGCATTTCCGACAATACGGGCGTATATACGATATTGAGAGACGTGACCGGTATAGATGAGGTTGATGGCGGGAAGCTTGGAACCGATGTGACGTCTGCAGGCGTGGTATTATCGGAAGATGAAGAAAAACAGCTTTCGATGGGAGATATCACGAAGACCTTCTATCTGACGAATGAAGACGGCGCTATTTATTCGGGTACTTTTACAATTACTTTTAAGGCGGATTCGACAGTACCTCAGGTTGCATTGACCGTGGAAGACGGTACGCCGACAATAAATAAGCTGGCCGAAAAGATTACTTTTGGTATTTTTAAGAATAAGCAGACGGCCGTCAGCGTTACGGTCACAGACCCGGAGGATACGGCGGTTTCGGGAATTCGAAGCTGGCAGTATGCACTGTATGATTGCAGTGAGGATGACGGAACGGTTTATGAGGATTATAAAGAAAAACTGACATTTGTTGAAGCTCCGTCAAACGGCATCGTCAATGCGCCGGGCGAAGCGTCTGAAATGCCGAAGAAATATATTTTATTTATTAAAGCGACGGATAACGTTGGCAATCAGATTATCTATGCCAGCAATGGTATGATTTTTGAGTGTTCAGTCATTGAAACCATCGATATTTATCACGGCGAGGGAGTCCGGAGCTACAATTATGTAAATAGCAATCAGACATTGACAATTACGGCTGAGGATAAAGATGAAAGCAATATTTATTCCGGTGTTTCGAGAATCGATTATGCCATCAGCCTGGACGGTGAAAAAACAACCTATTCCTATTTGACAACGGAAGAGGGAGCGGTCCCGGATACGGCCGATTTGAGCGAATACAGGGAAGCGACAGTCGTTGATGAAGAGAATCAGAAGCCGGTTGTCCGTGTGGATGATAATACAAGTGCAGTGATTGCGGTAACGGCGACGGCGAAAGATTTTGCGGGCAATGAAATTCAACCGGAAAATGCCTTTACACATTCTTTTGTGATTGATAAGCTGTCTCCGGTCATCGAAAATGTGGTAACTTCTAATGCAAGTGTGCAGAATGGCAAGTATTATAATAAAGATGTCGTATTGACGACGACGATTACGGAGCGATTTATAGACATTGATAATGCTTTGAAGTATACAATTAATGGTGAAACCGTATCTCTGTCCGAGTTAAGGACACGGCCGGCCGATTTTGGTATCAGCAGTATTGTTGTGGACGAAGGCGCAGCCGAAGAAAAACGCACGGACACATCCAAATCGGTTGTGACGATTGTTTTCCATCAGGACGATGTTTATTCTGTGAATGTGTCTGTGACAGATAAGGCCGGAAATTCGGATACGAAATCCGTTCCGGAGTTTGTTGTTGACCAGACGGCGCCGGTTGTTGATATCACCTATTACAGCTATGGTACGGGAACCACCTTTACGGCGGGAACACAGGCGGATGCGCCGGCTTATCTGAATATGGATTACAGTTCTTTCAAAGCGGTCGTTTCTGTGGATGAATTGAACTTTGCCGCGGAGGATGACACATTAACCTCTGAATTAACGATAACTGCAAAGGATTCCGGAAACAGTAATATTTTAGGTGACTTTATTGCCGGACATCAGACGGCTTCGGCCAAGGCTTCCTCCTGGAGCAAAGCTTCCGGAAATATGAATCAGTATGAGATTTCCGCAGTTGAGGATGCAAATTACAGTTTTGCCTTTGAATATACGGATTTGGCCGGAAATAAAGCCGTTGCGAATGTGGGATATGTGACGCTGGATACGACAGCGCCGTCAGGAAGCATTACGGCGGACGGCCTTGTGAATGACACAACGACAACGAAAACATGGTTTGAGTCCCTGATTAGCAAGATTACCTTTGGCTTATTTGGTAAAGACGGTCTGGGAGCAACGATGGAAAGCTCCGATGTGACTTCCGGCGTGGCTTCTACTCAGTATCTGACCTCAACGGAATTGTTTAGTGCGTCGGCACTGGCAAAACGTACGGACTGGAAGGATTACACAGGCCGAATCAGCCTGGCCGCAAACCAGAATGTCATCGTTTATGAGAAGATTACGGATAAAGCCGGAAATACCAGCTATTTTAGTACGGAAAATCTGGTGGCGGACAATGTGAATCCGGCGCCGGTAGTGACGATTACACCGTCAAGCCCTGCCTGGGGAAAGGGTGTTTACAGTGCGGGGGATAATCCTGGATTTGATATTTCCGTAACCGACCCGACAGCAAACGGCGCTTATTCCGGACTGAAAGAAATTACTTATAAGATTGTCAATGGAACGACGGGTTATGTTGAATCCGGTACATTGGCATCCATTAGCCGCACGTCCCATCAGCAGACATGGACGGGCCATGTAGCCATCAATCCGACGGCCTTTTACAGTAATGACGTTCAGGTGACTGTGTCAGCTTCTGACTGGTCAACGAATCCGGCGACATCGGAAACAAAACAGATAAAGGTAGATAATGAAAATCCGGTGGTATCTTTCAGCTTCGATACGTTGAATGTTTTGAATGGAAAATATTATAATACGACAAAAACATTGACAATTACGGTCAATGAACGTAACTTTGACCAGTCTTATGAGCCGACAGTGACAGCTACGAATGGAAGCGGTTACAGTTTCAGCGGCTGGTCTGTGAATGGCGAAGTGGCTACCGGAACAGTAACATTCAGCGGTGACGGCGATTATTCCGTAACCTATGATTGTTATGATTTGGCAGGCAATAAGTCCAATACGGAAACATTGTCTGAAATTACGATTGATAAGACAAATCCTGTAATTTCCGTAAGCTATGATAATAATAACGCACGAAACGGCAATTATTATAACGCTTCACGGACGGCGACGATTACGATTACGGAGCATAATTTCAATGCAGCGAATGTTTCGGTACAGACAACCGCCAACGGCGCTTCTGCACCGGGTGTGAGCGGATGGAGTACAAGCGGTGACCGCCATACGGCAACAGTGACCTTCGGCGGCGATGCAGACTATACCTTTGATATCAGCTATACGGATTTGGCCGGAAATGCGGCGGCAGATTATGCTCAGGACAGCTTCACAGTTGACCTGACAAATCCGGAGGTTGAAATTACCGGCGTGGCCAATAAATCAGCCAATAAGGGTACGGTAGAACCGGTGATTACCCTGTCAGATACGAATTATGACACGCAGGGCATCACGATTACTTTGGTTGGCAGCGAGCGGGGCCGGGTTGATATTTCCAATATGATTACGACGGCCACCACCGCAAACGGTCAGATTATCACATTCCTGAATTTTGGCGAAGGAATGGATGATATCTACACATTGACAGCCGAAGCCGTAGATAAGGCCGGAAATGAAACGACAAAGAGTATCACCTTCTCTGTCAACAGAGATGGTTCGACCTACATTATTAACAGTTCAACGAAAGAATTGCTGCAGAAAGGCTATACCAACAGTCCAAAAGATATTGTCATTCAGGAAATCAATGTAGATACATTGAAATTTATCGAATTGACATATTCGAAGGATGGCAAGGTTGTCAAACTGGTAGAAGGTAAGGACTACACGGTGGAAGTCAGCCAGACAGAAGGCCAGTGGAAGATGTATACCTATACCATTAAGGCATCCTGCTTTGAAGATGAAGGCCAGTACGTCATCAATATTTATTCTGAGGATGAGGCGGAAAATGCAACAACGAATAAAGCCAAACAGACAAGTATTGAGTTTGTCGTAGATAAGACAGCGCCTACAATTGTTATTTCCAACCTGGAAGACGGCGGCCGTTATAAAGAAGAAAGCCATGAATTCACATTAAGTGTTAAGGATAATACATCTTTGGCTTATGTGGAATATTATCTGGACGGCAAACTTGTCAAGGTATACGAAGGCGATGAGCTTCTCGCAGAAGACGGCATCATTAAGATTAATCTTGGCAGCGCCGGTTCCTATCAGACGGTACAGATTAAGGCTTATGACGCGGCCGGCAATGAAATCGCCTCCGATGAATACAGTGTTCTGGTAACATCCAGTGCATGGATTCAGTTCTATATGAACAAACCGTTGTTCTACGGAGTCATTGTGGTTATTATTGCGGTTCTGGCTTTACTGATTTTCTTTATTGGAAAGCGAAGAAAAGATGATGACGAAAAGAAACGGGCATAATTAATCTATGGGCTGCTGCTGTGTGCGGCAGCCCTTTTCCTGTCTGTAAAGGAAGGAGGATGACATGCAGAACGGCGATTTGATTCAAAATATGTATCGGATACTGAGGCCTCTGGGCAGCGGAGGCATTGGAAATATTTATCTGGCCTGGCATGAGAATCTGCGAAAATATATTATCGTAAAAAAAATCAAGGACCATTGCGTCAGCCTGATAAATTCCAGAAGTGAAGCGGATATTTTAAAGGACCTTCATCATAGATACTTGCCTCAGGTCTACGACTTTGTTCAGATTGGTCAGGAAGTTTTTACGGTGATGGATTATATTCCCGGACATGATTTGAAGTATTATCTGGACAGCGGACAGCATTTTGATGAGGAACAGATAATTATCTGGCTCGGTCAGTTGCTGGAGGTTTTGGAGTATTTACATACTCAGACGCCGAAAATTATTCACTGCGATATTAAGCCGGCCAATATTATGATTACGGAGGAAGGCAATGTCTGCCTGATTGATTTTAACATATCCCTCGATGGCGAGAATAATAAAGAGCTTGTGGGATTGAGTAATCAGTATGCTTCTCCGGAGCAGGTGAAAAAAGCGGACCATAAATTACGGTACGGAAGCAGTGCGGACGTTCCAATCGATGAACGGAGTGATTTATATAGCCTTGGGGCGGTTCTGTACCGTATGATGACGGGAATTACGCCGAATGCACGGCGGATTGATTTTATTCCGATAAGCATGGTGGGAAAGGACGTGAATCCCTACGGCGACGGATTGACAAACATTGTGGATAAAGCGATGCAGGAGAATCCGGACAAGCGGTTTAAGAGTGCGGCCAGGATGAAGGAGGCCGTTGTTCACATTGAAAAATGGGGAAACGATTATAGAAAGCTGACGCGTATTGGCATTGGTCTTGACGTGACGGCATTTGTGCTGGCGCTTGTCCTTGTCTGCATGATAATTATCGGTTATGGACAAATGAAAACCGATGAATTTTTTGAAGCTTATTCAGGGTATATGACCCAAGTACAGACACTCTATGATGCGGAGATGGCGGCGAATGGCGATGCGGATTTGGACAGAGAAAATGCACGTCAGATTTTAAGTGATGGTATTTCGTTTTTAAATGACGGAACGTATAAAAATAAATTCGGGAATTATCGGGAAGCCAAATCCAACGTACTTTACGGCGTGGCTCAGGCGACCATGTTTTTAGGCGATTACAATCAGGCGTTGTCCTATTTGGAAGAAGCGTTAAGCTACTGTCCGGAAAATGTCTCTTTGTACCGGGATTTGGCGATTGCCCGGATTCGCTGCGGGGAAAAGGAAGACGGAATTGTGGCGGAAGCCGTGCAGATGGGAATGGATATCTGCGAAATTGAGCTTATTGAAGCCGAAGAGGCTTATTCTTCCGGCGATTTTGAGCGGGCTTATGAGAAAGCGGTTTCGGCGGCGGAAAACGCCATGAATTCCTATGAGGAAAATCATTCGGAGATTATGCAAAGAAGCGCGCTGCTGGCCGCAGACAGCGCCCAGAGATGCGGAGCGGTCTCAGAATGTATTGATTTTTCGGTGAAAATGGCCGGAGCGTCGGGAAGGTTTGATAAAATTTTCTGGCTGCGTAAGGCCGGAGAGCTTTGCGCCCGAAGGGCAACTTTTGAAAAATTAGAGGAAAGCTATATAAGCCAGGGGATTTCCTGTTATAAAGAAATTCAGGAGAGCGGCTATGCCCAGTTGAACGATTTGTATAATCTGGCTTCTTTATATGAAGAGAACGGGCAGTTTATTGATTGCAGGGAACTTTTGACAGAAATGTATGCGGATATGCCGGATGCGTATGAAATTCCTCTGAGATTATCATCGATTTGTTATCAAATAGAAAACAGTAAAATAGCGTCAAAAAGGGATTATAATCAAACGGTCCATTATTTTGACGCGGCAAAAAAAATCTGCGAGGCCAGCGGCCTGGACTGGACATCGGATTCGGCCATGGTTCAGATGAATGAAATTGTGGGAAAACTGCGGGAAAAGGGATTGGTCAGAGAATAGAGAGGCAGGGAGTCATGTTTTATATAGCTTGCGTTTTAATGGGATTGTTAATTGTAGTTTATGGAATTTTACGCGGATGTATTGTCTATAAAAAGATGCAAATCTGCCGGAAAATGAAAAAGGGCGGACCGGAAGCGTAAGGGCGAAAAGGAGGGGAAAATGTGGAAAGAGGCAATAAAAATAAAATTATTATCGGAGCGGCAGCTCTGCTCATTGCCGGGATTGTGGCAGCGGCGGCGATTCTTGTCAGCGGACAGTTAAAAGAGAAAAAATACTATGAACAATTGAAGACGGCCAGGGCATATATGATTCAGATGGATTATGACCGGGGAATTGAAGCCTATAAGGCGGCCATCAATATCAATCCGCAGGAGGCGGATGCCTATATTGAATTGGCGGAAGTGTATATCGATATGGGCGAGTATACGGAAGCCGCATATATGGCCGAGTTGGGAAGCCTGAAATCAAAGAGCGAATCCTTTCAGTCTCTGATGGCTAAGCTGGATGAAATCCGTGACAGGGGCGAGGTGGTGGCCATAGGAGCGGATGATGCGCAGGAAGGCTCTTTGGCGGATGAAATCATTTACGATAATGTTTCCGTCCGGTATGGAACCATTGAAAATGCAGCGGAATTTTGCTATCAGGAATATGTGAATGAATATGGTTCGGCAACCATGAGCAAGGTTTCGGATGAAGAAGGCTACCGGGCAAAGTTTCAGGGCTTTGGGGGTTATGCTTACTTTAAAAATACCTCGGAAAATAGAAATGCGGTTGACGAGGCAACGAGAAAACCGGCAAAAAATGCCAAACCATATAAAGTGGTTATTACGTCGCCGTCCCTGCTGTTCGTCGGATATGGTGGCGCTGTCAGCACAGAGAGATTGGGTCAGATGTTCAATACGGAAATAGCGCCTGTTTATGACGAAATCCAGAAAAGCTATTTTGCGGAATTTGAATATATGGGCTGCCGTTTACGGCTGGAAGTGGATGAAAAGGGAAATATGGGCGACAGTCCTGTCATCGAATTATATCCTCTGAATCTGGTGAAGGAGGACTGGGTTGAGGAGGAAACCGAAGAAACGGAGGAAGAAATTGAAACCTTCACTTTGGGAAGCCATACATACACCTATGATGTGACGTCGATTGTCATTATGGGAGAAAATATCGGCGATTTATCGCCGTTGTCGGAATGTAAAAATCTTCGGGAGTTAGTATTGGAGAATTGTACGATTAGCGGCCTGGAGCCACTGGCCGATTGTACGTCGCTGGAAATACTGGATTTGCGGCGGACACGGGGATTTTCGGATTTGTCGCCAATCAGCGGATTGCCGAACCTCTTTTATCTGGATTTGCACGGCTGTTCCGACGTCAGTGACATGACACCGATTATGAACATGAATCTGAAATTACTTCACACATGCGATACGGGGATTACCCGGGAGCAGGCGCAGGCTTACAAAGACGCCCATCCGGATTGTGAAGTGTGGTATGGCAGCCGTACGATTTAAACGCCGGGCATTACTTTCAGGCGTCACTTTCAATTGAAAAAAGCTTGCATTTTAAATGGATTGGTGATATAGTAATTAGGATAACAGATTATGATGAAACTAGAGAGTGGACGCAAGTCCACTCTTTGTACGTGTTAAGGGGAATTTTTTTCCACAAAATACTCCGGTTTGGAGCAGCAAGGAGAGGTAGCGAACATTGGCAAAGAAAGATTATGAAAGCAGAACAGAGGCGTTGATTCAGCCGATGATTGATGAAAATCATTTTGAGCTGGTCGATGTGGAATGGGTCAAAGAGGGCGCAAACTGGTATTTGCGCGTATTTATTGATAAGGAAGGCGGAATTACCGTCGATGATTGTGAGCTGATTAGCCGGGCCTTTGAAGAGATATTGGACAGAGAGGATTATATTTCGGAAAATTATATTTTTGAAGTCAGCTCTCCGGGACTTGACCGTCCTTTGAAAAAAGAGAAGGATTTTGCGAGAAGCATCGGAAAAGATGTGGAAATTAAATTATACAAGGCGCTGAATAAAGAAAAGGAATTTGTCGGCGTATTGACGGATTATGACAAGGAAACGATTACCATTGAACTGGACGATGAATCAACAATGGTTTTTAAACGGTCGGATGTAGCTTTAATCCGCCTGGCCTTTTTTTACTAAGAATAGGAGGAATTTAGAAAATGAATAACGGACACGAATTAATTGAAGCTTTGAATCAGATTGAAAAAGAGAAAGGCATCAGTAAGGATATTTTGCTGGAGGCCATGGAAAATTCACTGGTTGCTGCCTGTAAGAATGAGTACGGCAAAGCGGATAATATCCGGGTAAATATTGACAGAGAGACCGGAGACGTGGTTGTTTATGCGGAGAAAGAGGTTGTGGAAGAGGTTGAAGACGACGTGCTTCAGATTAGTCTGGCCAATGCCCGTCTGAGGGATGTCCACTGTGAATTGGGCGATATTGTCCATGTTGAAGTGACGCCGAGAAACTTTGGACGTATTGCGGCTCAGAAAGCCAAACAGGTCGTTGTCCAGAAGATTCGTGAGGAAGAACGCAAATCCCTGTACCATCAGTATTTTGACAAGGAGAGGGACATCGTTACAGGTATTGTGCAGCGTTATTCGGGACGCAATATCAGCATCAATCTTGGTAAGGTGGATACGGTACTGACCGAGGCCGAACAGGTGAAGGGCGAATATTTCCAGCCGACAGAGCGTATCAAGCTGTACATTGTGGAAGTTAAGGATACGACGAAGGGACCGAAAATTACGGTTTCCAGAACCCATCCGGAGCTGGTAAAGCGTTTATTTGAATATGAGGTTGCGGAGGTTCGTGACGGTACGGTGGAAATCTGCAGTATTTCCCGTGAAGCCGGTTCCAGAACCAAAATTGCCGTGCGTTCCAATCACCCGGATGTGGACCCGGTAGGCGCCTGCGTGGGTGTCAACGGTTCCAGAGTCGGGGCTGTTGTGGATGAACTTCGCGGTGAAAAGATAGATATTGTCAATTGGAATGAGGACCCGGCGGTGTTTATTGAAAATGCTTTAAGTCCGGCAAAGGTTGTCTCCGTATATGCGGATGAAGAGGCAAAGACGGCGTCGGTCATTGTACCGGATTATCAGTTGTCTCTGGCCATCGGTAAGGAAGGACAGAATGCAAGACTGGCGGCCCGGCTGACCGGATATAAGATTGATATTAAGAGCGAGTCCCAGGCCTATGAAGAGGCTGAGGCGGCCGGATATGAAGAAGATTATCGTGCGGACGATTATGACGAAGATGCGTATGAAGACGATGATATCGTGACAGAGACCGACGAAGAAGCGGCTCTGGAGGATATGGAAATTCAGGATTCGGAGGAATAATGGTCGTAAAAAAAGTTCCTATGCGGCAGTGTACGGGTTGCCGGGAGATGAAAAGCAAGCGGGAGATGATTCGGGTCATCCGAACAACTGAGGGCGAGATTTGTATAGACGCCACCGGACGGAAAAATGGCCGGGGGGCGTATATTTGCCCGAATATGGACTGTCTGAAGCTGGCCGTGAAAAACCGGGGACTGGAACGTTCTTTAAAAACGGCCATACCCGAATCGGTATATCAGCAGTTGGAAGAGGAGATGAGCCATATTGACAAGAGATAAAGTGTTATCTTATCTTGGACTGGCGGCCAGAGCCAGAAAAATCCAGAGCGGTGAGTTTTCAACGGAAAAATCCGTAAAAAGCGGAAAAGCGGCGCTGGTCATTGTGGCATCGGATGCCTCAGATAATACAAAGAAAAAGTTTACAAATATGTGTACCTTTTATAAAGTGCCTATGTATATTTATGGTACGAAAGAAACATTGGGAGCTTCCATCGGGAGAGAGCTTCGGGCCTCTTTAGCTTTGGAAGATACTGGTTTTTGTAACGCCATAAAGAAACAGATTGATTCAGAACGGATGTAGACGGAGGTAGGTATATGTCGAAAATAAGAGTACATGAATTAGCGAAAGAATTAAATAAAAGCAGCAAAGACATTATTTACGCATTAAAAGGTCATGGTGTGATTGTGGAAAGCCATATGAGCGCCATTGGCGAGGAACATGCGGATAAAATCAGAAAATATTTTACAGCGCCGCCTGTGAAAAAGCCGGAGTCTCCAAAAGCAGCAGCGCCGGAAAAAGCGCCGGCCAAACCGGCTCAGACGGCCGGGGAACGCCGCCCATTTAATAATAATGGCGGCCAGAACCGCCAGGGAGGCAATGGAGAGCGCCGCCCATTCAACAACAATGGCGGCCAGAACCGCCAGGGAGGCAACGGAGAGCGCCGTTCCTTCAATAATAATGGCCAGAACCGCCAGGGAGGCAGCGGAGAACGCCGTTCATTTAATAATAATGGCGGCCAGAACCGCCAGGGAGGCAGCGGAGAGCGCCGTTCCTTTAACAATAACGGCCAGAACCGCCAGGGAGGCAACGGAGAGCGCCGTTCCTTCAATAATAATGGCCAGAACCGCCAGGGAGGCAGCGGAGAACGCCGTTCCTTTAACAATAACGGCCAGAACCGCCAGGGAGGCAGCGGAGAACGCCGTTCCTTCAATAATAACGGCCAGAACCGTCAGGGAGGTAACGGAGAACGCCGCTCATTCAACAACAATGGCGGTCAGAACCGTCAGGGCGGTTATAACAACAACCGCGGCGGACGGGGCGAAGGAAAGTTCAATCTGGACAGCGCCATCAGCAAAGAAGTTGTCGTTTCTAAGGATACATCCCGTGAAAACCGGAGAAACTATAAAGATAAAGAGAAACCGGTGAAGAGTGTGACGGATGGAAGAAACAGCAAGAAAGGATTCGGCGGCAAACCATTGTCCAAGAAATCCAATCTGCAGCCGCCGACACAGAAACCAAAGCCGGTTGTGGAAAAGGTTACCAATATTATTCTGCCGGAAGTTGTCACAATTAAAGATTTGGGAGATAAGATGAAGATTTCCGCCGCAGAAATCGTTAAGAAATTATTCCTCGGCGGCAAGATGGTGACGCTGAACACGGAAATCACATATGATGAGGCCGAAGAAATCGCATTGGAATATGATGTGCTTTGCGAGCATGAAGTCGTTATTGACCCAATCGAAGAAATTCTCAAAGAGGAAGAAGAGAAGGAAGAAGACCTGCAGCCAAGACCGCCGGTTGTCTGTGTTATGGGTCATGTTGACCATGGTAAAACCTCTATTTTGGACGCTATCCGTAATACCCATGTAACGACAGGCGAAGCCGGAGGTATCACCCAGCATATCGGCGCCTATGTCGTTGATGTAAAGGGTGAGAAGATTACCTTCCTGGATACTCCGGGCCATGAGGCCTTTACGGCCATGCGTCTGCGCGGCGCCCAGTCCACAGATATTGCGATTCTGGTTGTCGCAGCCGACGACGGCGTTATGCCGCAGACAATTGAGGCCATCAGCCATGCAAAGGCGGCGGGCATTGAAGTCATTGTTGCCATCAATAAGATTGATAAACCAAGCGCCAATGTGGAGCGCGTCAAACAGGAATTGACCGAATATGAACTGATTCCGGAGGACTGGGGCGGAACGACCCTGTTTGTTCCAGTATCCGCTCACACGGGCGAGGGCCTGGATGATTTGCTGGATTCCATTCTTTTACAGGCTGAGATGTGTGAATTGAAGGCCAATCCGGACCGGAAGGCCAGAGGTCTTGTCATTGAAGCCCAGTTGGATAAGGGCAAAGGCCCTGTGGCTACGGTTCTTGTTCAGAAGGGAACACTTCATGTGGGCGACTGTCTGGCAATTGGTTCGGCCTTTGGTAAAGTCCGCGCCATGGTAGACGATAAAGGACGTCGTGTGAAGGAGGCCGGACCGTCCATTCCTGTAGAAATTCTTGGTTTAAATGATGTACCGGAAGCCGGCGAGGTATTTATTTCTACAAATACCGAAAAAGAAGCCCGTTCCATTTCCGAGACCTTTATTGCCCAGAAGAAGGAAAAACTGCTGGCCGATACGAAATCCAAGTTATCACTGGATGGTCTGTTTGACCAGATTCAGGCCGGACAGATTAAGGAATTGAACCTGATTGTAAAGGCCGACGTTCAGGGCTCTGTGGAAGCTGTAAAACAGAGCTTGCTGAAACTTTCCAATGATGAAGTGGCTATCAAGATTATCCACGGCGGCGTTGGCGCCATCAACGAATCTGACGTTACTCTGGCTTCCACTTCAAATGCGATTATTATCGGTTTCAATGTGCGTCCGGATAATATGGCGAAGACAGTGGCCGAGACGGAAAAAGTCGATATGCGTCTGTACCGTGTCATCTACAATGCCATTGAAGATATTGAGGCGGCCATGAAAGGTATGCTGGACCCTGAATTCCGTGAGAAAATCACCGGCCATGCGGAAGTGCGCCAGACCTACAAGGTATCCGGCGTGGGTACGATTATTGGCGGATATGTACTTGACGGAAAGATTGAACGGAATTCCAAGGTACGTCTGATTCGTGACAATGTGGTTATCCACGAGGGCGAGCTGGCCTCTCTGAAACGTTTCAAGGATGACGTCAAAGAAGTGGCGGCCGGTTATGAATGTGGTATGTCCCTTGAAAAATATAACGATATCAAAGAAGGCGACCAGTTAGAGGTCTTTGTTATGGAAGAAGTTCCAAGATAGAAAGGAATTGTATGAGAAAAAACAGTATAAAAAATACCCGCATCAACGGAGAAGTTCAGCGGGAACTGGGGCGGATTATTTCGCGGGAAATTAAAGACCCCCGGATTTCCTCGCTGACCTCCGTGGTCGCGGTGGAGGTGGCTCCGGATTTAAAAAGCTGTAAGGCCTATATCAGTGTCCTCGGCAACGAGGCAGCCCAGAAGGCGACGCTGGAAGGTTTAAACAGCGCCATGGGCTTTATCCGTAAAGAACTGGCCCATTCGGTGAATTTGAGAAATACGCCGGCCATTACCTTTATCATGGACCAGTCCATTGAATACGGTGTCCACATGTCAAAAATGATTTCCGAAGTCAATAAGGATTTAAAAGAGGAAGATGCGGATGAAGAGCTTTCTTGAAAATCAGATAATGGAGAGCCGGACAATTGCCATCGCCGGTCATACCCGGCCGGATGGCGACTGTGTCGGTTCCTGCATGGGGCTTTACAATTATATTAAAGAAAATTATCCGGAGATATTGGTGGATGTTTATCTGGAGCCTATTGCGGAAAGCTATAAGCCTGTGAAACATACGGAAGAAATTCAACAGCCGGGAACGGAGCCGAAGACGTATGATTTGTTTATCTGTCTGGACACAAGTCAGAAGGAGCGGATGACAAAAGGCGCTGAGTTTTATTTTGACAGGGCAAAGGCGACCATCAATATTGACCATCATGTGAGCAATACGGAATTTGCGCGGACGAATCATGTCGTGCCGGAGGCCAGCTCGGCCAGTGAAGTACTTTATGATTTACTGGAGGCGGATAAAATCGGCCTGGCTGCGGCGGAGGCCCTGTATATGGGGATTATTTGTGATTCGGGAGTATTTAAATATTCCAGTACCAGTGAGCATACGATGCGGATTGCGGGACATTTGATGCGTATCGGCGTAGACAGCAGCCGGTGGATTGACGAGGTTTTCTATGAACGTACCTACACCCAGGCCCGGCTGATGGGGCAGGCTTTGTTAAACAGTGTCTGCATTTTTGACGGCCGATGTATTTATACGGTCGTCGGACGGGAAATGTTTGAACGGTTCGGCGCTGGCCACGATGATTTGGAAGGCATTGTGGAGCAGCTTCGGCTGACGAAGGGCGTTGAGGTGGCTATTCTCATTTCCGAGACAGCGGAGGGAACAAGCAAATTCAGTTTCCGTTCCAAACGTTACGTGGATGTGAACAAAGTGGCGGCAGTTTTTGGCGGCGGCGGACATGTCCGGGCGGCGGGCTGTACGGTAAAGGGAAGTTTTAAAGAACCTTTGAAAACATTTTTAGAAGCAATAGAAGGGCAGCTTGAGGCGGATGTATAACGGGATTATAAACATCTATAAAGAAGCTGGCTACACTTCCCATGATGTGGTGGCAAAGCTTCGGGGAATATTAAAACAAAAGAAAATCGGACATACGGGAACGTTGGACCCGGAGGCGGTCGGCGTTCTTCCGGTCTGTCTCGGCAAGGGAACGAAGGTCTGTGACTTACTGACAGATAAGGATAAGGTCTATGAAACGGTCATGCGGCTTGGCGTCGTAACCGATACCCAGGATATGACGGGGAAGCTTCTGCGTGAGTCGCCGGTCCATGTGACGCGGGAAGCGCTGGAAGAGGTCTTCGAACAGTTCCGTGGGGATTATGACCAGGTTCCGCCCATGTATTCGGCATTAAAGGTTCAGGGAAAGAAGCTGTACGAGCTGGCCAGAGAGGGACAGGTCGTTGAGCGGAAGGCGCGGCGCGTGCAGATACGGGAGCTGGAATTGCTGGAACTTGAGCCGGATGGTATTCATGTACATATGCGCGTGCATTGCTCCAAGGGAACCTATATCCGGACGCTGTGCCATGACATCGGCGGGCGGCTTGGCTGCGGCGCGGCTATGGAAAAACTTACCCGGACCCGGGTCGGAATTTTTAAAATCGAGGATGCCGTGACGCTGGCCCAGGTGGAAAGTCTTGTTGGAAACCGGCAAATCGATGCGGTGATTCATTCCATTGACAGTATGTTTGCCATGTGGCCGGCGGGACGAACCGCCGCACCGGCGGACCGGCTGCTCTATAATGGCAATGTGCTTAACCGGAAGGATTTGATGATAGAAAGCGAAGAAGGGCTCGACCCGGGAGCAATGTCCGGGACGGGAAAGGAACCGGAAGCCGGCGAAAAATTCCGGGTTTATGACAGCCAGGGACAGTTTTGTGCGGTTTATGTGTATGACAGGCGGCACAAAATATTTAAAAATGAAAAAATGTTTGTGTAATCGGTAGGAGATTCGGCATGATTTATATTACAGGAACAAGAGATATACATTTGAAAAATACGGCGGTGGCTCTGGGAAAGTTTGACGGCCTTCACCGGGGACACCAGATTTTAATAGAAAAAATTAAACAGCATAAGGCGGAAGGGCTGCAGGCTGTGATGTTTACATTTGATTTTCATCCGGCCTCACTTTTGTCGAATAAACCGTTGGATTTGATTTTTACCCGTGAGGAACGGATTAAATGGGCGGAAAAAATGGGTATCGACGTGTTGATTGAATTTCCTTTTACAAAAGAGACTTCGGGAATTGAGGCGGAGGACTTTGTGAAGGATGTTCTTGTGGACGGTCTTGGAGCGAAGGTCATTGTCTCCGGCAGCGATTTTCATTTTGGCCATGAACGCCGGGGAAATGTGGAGCTGCTGCGGGAGCTTGGAGCCAAAATGGGCTTTACGGCGGATGTCTGTCAGAAGCTTCAGATTGAGGCGCCGATTTATGAGAATGAACAGTTTACGGGACGGAGGGAAATGAGAGATATCAGCAGTACCCTTATTCGTGAAGCCATCCGTCGGGGGGATATGGAGTTCGCCTCCGAAATGCTCGGAGCCCCGTTTACCGTGTCGGGAGAGGTTGTTCACGGCCGTCAGCTCGGTCGGAAACTTGGTATGCCGACGGCCAATGTGGTGCCTCCGCTGCATAAGATTATGCCGCCAAACGGCGTCTATTCCTCACGTACCATTGTTGGAGACTATGTCTATCATTCGGTGACGAACATTGGCTTTAACCCGACGGTTGCGGATAATAACAGTAAGCGGATGGAAACCTATGTTTATGATTTTTCAGGCAGCCTTTACGGTGCGGCGATTGAAGTCCAGCTTTTCCGTTTTGAGCGGCCGGAGATGAAATTTGACAGTGTAGATGCGCTGAAAAACCAGATTCATAAAGACAAGGCGGATACGATGGAATTTTTTGGTACCCATCTGGATTTATAAATTTGAAAAGAAATTAGGGGGAAATCAACGTGGCTAAGCAGATTGAAGGCGTCTATGAACGGGTTCTGGAATGTGCGAAACAGGAATTTCTTGAAAAAGGATATAAGGATGCGTCTTTGAGGGTGATTGCGGCGAATGCGGGCACAAGCACAGGTTCTATTTATACACGGTTTGGTGATAAGGCCGGGCTTTTTCGGGGAGTGGTAGAGCCGACGGCCAATGAGATGAAACGGATGTTTCTTGAAATTCAGGAGGCTTTTCATCGGTTTGACGCGGCGCAGCAAAGGAAACAGATGGGCAAATATACGGCCGATGGACTGGATGCCATATTGGATTATATCTATGACCATTTTGATGAATTTCGTCTGCTGCTGGATGCCTCCTATGGTACGGAGTTTCAGAATTTTGTAGATGAACTGACCCGTATCGAAGTGGATTATACTTATAAATACATGGAGGTTATCGGCTGCGAAAATGTGAAATCGGGAGTGATTACCGAAGAATTTATGCATATTGTGACGACGGCCTACTTCGACAGTCTTTTTGAAGTTGTGCGTCACAAAATGGATAAGGCGCAGGCCAAGAAGTATGCACGTATGCTGGGTGATTATCATAAGGCCGGTTTTCAGAAGATTTATTTTCCGGAGGAAAACTGGGATTGAAGTTTGTATTTATCATCATCTGAGAACCATACGTCAGATACTTGACAAGTAAACAGGGATGTGCTATATTCATAACAGTGTTTCGAAACATTGTTATGAATGTGCGCATGACAGATAAAGACAGGGTTGTCATCGCTTTGAGTAAAGTGGTCGGCAGCCCTGATTTTTTTAAAAAGGTTAGAAATAACTAATTTGAAAGGGGAGAAATCTGGATGGAAAATCAAAATCCGATGCTCCGTTTATGGGAGCTTGGAAAAGAAGAGCATGGCGGCCTGATTCGGGCCATTGTTTCCGCGGCCGTCGGAGTTTTAGGCGGAATGATTCCCTATTTTGCGGCGGCTCAGGTCATTATCGCTTTAATTAACGGCGAGACGGAATTGGATTTTTATTTAAAATGGTGCGCTCTGGCCCTGTGCGGCTATGCCGTGCGGACGTGTCTGTATACGCTGGCCCTGTCCATGTCCCATAAGGCCACCTTTTCCATTTTGAAGGGCGTGCGCCGGCAGGTTTTGGAAAAACTGCCGAAAATGCCTTTGGGGACGATAATGGATACGTCCAGCGGCAAGCTCAAACAGATTATTGTGGACCAGGTAGAGAGTATGGAGACCCCTCTGGCCCATTTGCTGCCGGAAATGACTTCCAATATATTGGCTCCGGTATGTATTCTTATTTATCTTTTTGTACTTGACTGGCGGATGGCGCTGCTGTCCCTCGTATCCATTCCGGTTGGAATGATTTTTATGATGGCCGTAATGAAGGATTACGGCGCCCAATATGAAGGCTCGGTAAAGGTGACGCAGGCGATGAATTCGACGATTGTGGAATATATCGGCGGCATTGAGGTGATTAAAGCCTTTAATCAGGGCAGGAATTCCTATGCGAAGTATTCCGACCGGGTGCGGGCCAATGCCGCTTACTTTTATCACTGGATGAAAAGCTGTCAGCTTTTCGTCTCTTTATCGAAGAGTATTTCACCGACCACATTGATTACAATTCTTCCAATAGGCTGGTTATTGTATCAGTCGGGAAGTTTAAGTATGGAAACTTTTATTACGACGATGATTCTTTCGCTGGGAATCGTCGGCCCTTTGCTGGCCGCTATGAACTTTATGGACAGTCTCGCAAAGGTGGGAACCATTGTCGGTTCGGTGGATGAAATATTGATGGGCGAAGAACAGGCGCATGGGGATAAAGAAGTCCGGCTGCAAAAGATGGATATTTCCGTAGAGAATGTTTCCTTCGGATATCATGAAGACAAGGAGATTCTTCACAATGTCAGTCTGCAGATTCCGGCGGGAACGATGACGGCCTTTGTGGGGCCAAGCGGAAGCGGCAAGTCAACCATCGCCAAACTAATTGCCGGATTCTGGGATGTAAAGCACGGGACAATCCGTATGGGCGGCCATGATTTGAAAGAAATCCCATTACATCAGTTATATGACCAGGTGGCCTTTGTTTCCCAGGATAATTACTTATTTGATGAATCGATTCGTGAAAATATCCGTATGGGCCGGGTCAATGCATCGGATGATGAAGTGGAAGCCGTGGCAAAGGCCGCCGGCTGCGATACTTTTATCCGGGAACTGGAAAAGGGCTATGACACGGTGGTCGGCGGCGGCGGAGCGCATTTGTCCGGCGGGGAACGGCAGCGGATTGCCATTGCACGGGCCATGCTTAAAGACGCACCGGTCGTTATACTGGACGAAGCCACGGCCTACATCGACCCGGAGAACGAGGCGGTTATCCAGAGGGCCGTAGCAAAGCTTGTCCGGGGAAAAACAGTGCTTGTCATTGCCCACCGGCTTTCGACGATTACGGCTGCGGACCAGATTGTGGTGGTCAACGAGGGAAATATCGAGTCTGTGGGAACGCATGAGCAGCTATTGAAGCAGAGCAGGCTTTATGCGTCTATGTGGCAGGCCCATATCGGAGCAAAGGATGGTGATGCGGTATGCTGAATGCGTTGAAAAAAATCTGGGATTTTGCCGGAGAAGAACGGGGCAATATCAACAAATCGATAGGTGTTGGTTTTTTATATGCCATATTTCATATGTTTCAGGTCGTTTTTTGGGGCTTCTTTTACGCAGTGTTTCATATGTTTCAGGTCGGCGCTATTTATTATGTTATTGTGGCGCTGACGGCCGGGGACACGTCCGGAAGGGCCGCGTGGATGGCCCTGGTACTGTTGGTTGTCAGCATTGCCGGAAAAACAGCGGCAAATTATTTTTCCCAACTCCAGCAGACCCATGCCGGTTATTTTATGGTAGCCAATAAACGGATTCGTATTGGAAACCGGTTAAAGAGTGTGCCGATGGGCTATTTCAATGAGAATAGCCTCGGGGAAATTACCGGGATTACGACGACAGTGCTGGAAGAGGTGGAGACGACGGCGCCGATGGTATTGGTAGGTATACTGGGCGGATTTATCAATGCGGTGGTATTTACGATAATGATTCTTATATTTGACTGGCGCATCGGTCTTCTGGTCGTGATTGCCACGGTTCTTTACCTTTGGGTGACTTCGGCGATGGAAAAGAAATCGGCGCTCCTTGCGCCGAAGCGTCAGGCTTCGGCGGCCAATCTGGTCAGTAACGTGCTGGAACGGATTCAGGGAATGAGTGTGATTAAATCCTTCAATCTGACAGGAAAAGGGGATAAGAAGATTCAGGAGGCGTTGGAGGAAAACAGAAAGTGCAATCTGGACATTGAGCAGCTCTTCACACCCTATACCATTGCTCAGGGATTGGTGCTTCAGATTTTCGGCGTTGCAATGATGATGGCGGCGGTGATTTTTTACCTGGAAGGAAGTATGCCGCTGGCAAATGCGCTTATGAGTGTGATTGTTTCATTCCTGATTTTTGCACAGATTGAATCGGCGGGAAGCAGTATGGCAATTTTGCGGCTGGCAGCCAGTTCCATCGACCATGCGGACCAGGTTGATGCGATTCCTCAGATGGACAGTAAGGGAAGCGATATTTGTCCGAAAAGACATGATATTTCCTTTGAAAATGTCCGTTTCTCTTATGGAGAAAAAGAAATTCTCCACGGAATCAATTTGAATATTCCGGACAAAACGACGACGGCCATTATCGGGCCGAGCGGTTCCGGCAAAACGACAGTGTGCAATTTAATTGCCCGTTTCTGGGACGTGGACAGCGGAAAGGTTTCGATTGGCGGAAAAGACGTCAAAGATTATACGTTGGAATCTTTGATGAATCAAATAAGCATGGTATTTCAGAATGTTTATTTATTCGCGGATACGATTGAAAACAATATCCGGTTCGGGAAACCGGAGGCGACGCATGAAGAGGTGGTTGCGGCGGCCAAAAAAGCCTGCTGCGATGATTTTATTGAAGCCCTGCCGGAGGGGTATAACACGGTCATCGGCGAGGGCGGCGCTTCCCTTTCCGGCGGTGAAAAACAGCGGATATCCATTGCCAGAGCCATGTTGAAAAATGCTCCGATTGTTATTTTTGACGAGGCCACGGCCAATGTGGACCCGGAAAATGAAGACCGGCTTCAGAAGGCCATTGAAGAACTGACCCGGAATAAAACCATTATTATGATTGCTCACCGGTTAAAGACCGTGCGGAATGCGGACCAGATTCTTGTCATAGATAATGGAAATATTGTTCAGCAGGGACGGCATGAGAAGCTGATTCAGGAGAAGGGAATTTACGCCGATTTTGTTCTCGGACGAAAAGAGGCCATACAGTGGAAATTAAATGCGGCGCAGTAAACCGTGAACATGGGCGGTCTTGACAAGCAGCCTTCCCGTTGGTATAATGGGAATGATATTAGGAGGAACTAACCATGGTTAAAATAACATTGAATGTGGAAGGTATGGCATGTCAGATGTGCGAGGCGCATATTAATGACGCGGTACGCCGGGATTTTAAGGTGAAAAAAGTGACGTCGTCCCATCGGAAGCATACGACGGAGATTATTGCTGAGGAGGCCCTTGACGAAGAAGCCCTGAAGGCGGCCATCGATGCGACGGGATACAGCGTGACCGGTATAAAGACAGAGCCTTATGAGAAAAAAGGTTTTTCTTTATTCGGAAGATAAAAAATAAAAAAGTTGCATATGCAACGGATGAATTTGAAAAATATGGTAAAATCAAAAAGGGAATGGTGTTTGAAGCCATTCTCTTTTTGTATGTAATAAATATTGAAAACTACATAAAACAGAGTTTTTTTACAAGCATAAAACCTATTAAAATAGTATGATTAACAACATGCGCGCAATGGTAAAGGAGGAAATAAAACTTATAATGAATAATCAGTCAATAGATAAACTAAAACTCGTTAAATCCATTCATGTGATGACGCATATTCCCATCCACGTTTTTGATGAAAATTTCAACCTGGAAAGCTGTTATGCATCGGAACGTGTTCACATATTACCCTATGATTTTACCGGATATTATGACAAGGAGAAGGGGCGGCCCTTCCTTTTTTCAGGAATGTTGGAGGAAAGCTTTCTGGCCTATGCCTATTCGGGGACGATTTTGATTATCGGTCCCTTTTCCATCGGATATTTGACGGATGAAATCATCGATGCGCGCATAAAAAAGATTACAAAAGACGAGAAGCGATGGAAGCAGTTCCATGAATATCTTTCCCTTTTGCCGGTGATGGCGCTGGGAGATATACGGGATTTCCTTATCCATTTGAATTATGTATTTAAGAATGATATTGAGTGCCCCTATTCGGAGGAGCTGTACAGACAGGTGAAGGAAAACCGGATTCATCTTGAAAAGAATGTGGACCCTGACTGGCGGGTATTTCAGTCGGATTTATATGAGTATTTATATGAACAGCAGATTTTGGAGCTTGTACAGAAGGGAGATGCGGGTAAGCTCAAGGAAATGCTCTCAAAAACAAGTAACAGTATTATTCCGGCCAGCTCGGAAAATCCGCTGCGCTCCGAAAAGAATTACACGATTATTGTGTTGGAAAAACTGTCCGCCCAGGTCATTTCGCTCGGATATGAAATTTCAGAGGCCTACAGATGCCGGGATTATTACATCAAAAAAGTGGAAGAGAAACAGACGCTGGAGGAGGTGCTGCATGTCAGAGACTGTGCGATTATTCACTTTACAGAGTTGATGAGCCGGTTTGCCTATGTCAGCTGTTCCCCGTTAATTAAATCGGTCATGCAATATATTGCCCTGAATTTATATTCTTCCATTAAGGTGCGGGATATTGTCAAAACCTTTTACATTTCGGAAACGGCTCTCCGCGCCCGGTTTAAGTCGGAGATGGGGGTTAATATTATCGAATACATTCAGAGGCGCAAGGTGAACGAAGCAAAATTACTGTTAAAAGCCGGACTTTCCCCGCTGGAGGTGTCCCTGGATTTACATTACTATGACTATTCGCACTTTTACAGGACCTTTAAAAAATTTGCCGGGGTGACGCCGAAGGAATACCAATTGGATATGAACGAGGCGGCCTGGGCTTGACAATGAACGGCGTATGTGATACACTGTGAACAGTGTTAGCTAACATCGTTCACAAAAAGGAGGAAGTCAATGCCGAAGGATAAGACAGACACCCATGAAAAGATTATTCGGGCCGCCAGAGAGGAATTTATGGAGAAGGGGTTCGAACAGGCTTCGATGCGCAGCATTGCCGGGAGAGTCGGTATGAGCGCGGCCGGATTGTACCGGCATTTCGAGGATAAAGAGGCCCTTTTTTCGGCGCTTGTGGAGCCGGCGCTGCGTGCGTGTCATGCGTGGGCCGAGACGCGAAAAGCGCTGGATTATGCCTATCTCGATGAAGATACCCTGTATAAGATGTGGGACGGCAGAGGAGAAACCGGGCTGATTTTAGATGTGGTTTACCCGGAATTCGAGGCTTTTAAGCTGTTGATATGCCGCTGTGAGGGCACAAAATACGCCTCCTTTTTGCATGACATGGTCATGTTGGAGCAAAAAGAAACATTGGCGTTTATGGACGCGGCCAGAAAAAAGGGATTTCCTGTGAAAGAAGTCCGGGAAGAAGAGCTTCATTTGCTGTTGAGCGCTTATGTCAACGCCCTTTTTGAAGTTGTCGTTCATGATTTCCCGCAGGAAGAGGCGAAGCATTACCTGAAAACCTTTCAGGAATTTTTCTATCCCGGTTGGAGAGCGATTTTAGGGCTTTAGCAGGAAATTGCCTGTGGGAACGTAAAAAAGACGGCGGACAATTCCGCTTTTCTTTTGTACATGAGTTAGGAAAAACTAACGGAGGTGGAGTAAATGAATGGGAAAAATGAAAATCCAATCCGGATTCTTTTCCAATTTGCAGGTGAAGAGAAAGGGAAAATGACACTTTCCATTATACTTGCGGTTCTGGGGGAATTATTCGGAATGTTGCCCTTCCTGGCGGCGGCCATGCTGGCAAATGAAGTATATTCCGGTACGGCGAGCATGGAGCGGGCAGCCATGTGGGCCGCAGGAGCGGCTTTGGGGATTATTATGCGGACATTATTGTGTACCTTATCCTCGGCCAGAAGCCATAAAATTGCTTTTACAATTTTGAAAAATATGCGTCGGGCTATTGCGGATAAAATGCGCCGGGTTCCGATGGGACAAATGCTGGAGACGCCGTCCGGCGTCTATAAAACCCTGATTGTGGATAATGTGGGAAAACTGGAAGACTCCATAGCGCATGTCATCCCGGAGACGCCGTCCCAGATTGCGGCGCCGGTGGCCTGCCTTATTTTGATTTTTGTGCTGGACTGGCGGATGGGGCTGGCCTCCCTGGTTACATTGCCTTTGTCAGTGCCTTTTATTATAGGGATGTTTCAGGGCTATGGAGAAAAGATGGATACTTATCTGCGGGCCGGAAATGAGATGAATTCCGCCCTGGTGGAATATGTCGGCGGTATTCAGGTTATCAAAGCCTTCGGGCGCACCGGGGAATCCTTTGGAAAATTTTCCGACGGCGTCCGTTTCTATCACGACAGTACGCTGGACTGGTGGCGCCAGTGCTGGTTTTGGATGGCGGCGGTTAAGGCTGTCATGCCGTCAACTTTGCTTGGAAGCCTTCCGGCAGGCACATGGCTTTATATGAATGGCAAAATCACATTGCCTGTTTTTATCGCCTGTATCGTCATCCCTATTGGATTTATTGCGCCGCTGATGAAGCTGGCCTTCGGAAGTGAGCAGCTCACAACGATTGCGGCGAATCTGAAACCTATCCGGGAATTTCTTGCCCGGCCGGAGCAGATACGCCCGAAAGCGGCGGTGCGTCTGGACGGCAGCGCCTACGTCTTTGAAAATGTCACCTTTGCCTATGATTCGTCGAAGGAGGTTCTTCATGGGATTTCTTTTCAGACGAAGCCGGGGACGATGACGGCTATTGTGGGGCCGTCAGGCTCGGGAAAATCAACGATTGCCCGGCTGATGGCCGGATTTTGGGATGCCACCGCAGGAACGGTGCGTTATGGCGGCGTGGATATTAAAGATATCCCCTTTGAGCAGATGATGGGAGAAATCAGTTATGTGGCGCAGGATAATTTTCTTTTTAATCGCTCTATTCGTGAGAATATCCGTATGGGCCGCCCAACGGCATCGGATGCGGAGGTGGAAGACGCGGCAAAAGCAGCGAATTGCCATAATTTTATCCAGTCTCTGCCTCAGGGATATGAGACCCTTGCGGGCGATGCGGGAGACCGCCTTTCCGGGGGAGAGCGTCAAAGAATTACGATTGCGCGGGCCATGTTGAAAAAGTCTTCGGTGGTTATTCTGGACGAGGCCACCGCCTACGCAGACCCGGAAAGCGAAGCGCTGATTCAGGAAGCCGTCGGACGTCTGGTTCGGGGAAAGACGTTGATTGTTGTGGCCCATCGGCTTTCGACGATTCAGAATTCAAATCAGATTCTGGTCGTGGAAAAGGGTTCGATTGTTGCTCGGGGAACCCAGGAAGAACTCTTAAAAACCTGCCCGTTGTACCGGAAAATGTGGGAGGAACATATCGGTGCGGCGGATTCTGCAAAAAAGGAGGGAAATGCGGCATGCTTTGTATGATTCGGCGGATATTGAAAATTTCAGGAGAACATAAGAATAAAATTATTCTCGGTATTTTTTTGAATCTGTTAAAGACGATTTCCATGGGAATGATGCTGTTTGCTATTTTTGTGGTGGTGGATAACCTGGAGCATTTGACAAAGGATGTTTTATATATGTCCCTGGGGATATTGCTTGGCAGTATTGCCGGCCGGTTCTTTTTCCAGTGGATGATGGATATAAGCATGAGCGCCAAAGGCTTTGATATATTCCGGGATTACCGTCTGGCCGTCGGCGACAGGATGCGGGAGGCGCCGATGGGTTACTTCTCTGAGCAGCGGCTCGGAAGTATACAGACCGTGTTGACCTCGACGGTCAATGAACTGGAACAGTATTCGATGCTGGCGATTACCGACCTGACCGGCGGGGTTTTGATGACTTTGGTTATGATGGTTTTTTTCCTTTTTTATCATCCCGTATTTGCGCTGATTACATTGGCCGGCCTGTGTGTGGGAATGTGGGTGTTGAATATCATTCAGAAAGAAGCGGTAATTCATACGCCGAAGGTGCTGGCCGCCCAGGAAAATATGACGACCCAGGCGCTGGAATATATTCGCGGAATTGCGGTTTTGCGGGCCTTTTCCCAGGAAGAGGGCAGTGAAACAAAGGTTTACGAGGCTTTTGACAGAAAAAGACAGGCAGATTTGGAGCAGGAGTATGCCTCGCTCCCGCTGCTCAAAATATATCAGGCGGTCTATAAGATTACCGGATGCGTACTTATGTTTACGGCGGTGGCCCTGTATGTCGGCGGCCATATTCCCGTTTCCTATTGTCTGATGTTCATTGTCAGCGCATTTCTTGTGTATTCGGAAATGGAACAGATGGGCGACGGCGCCTTTCTGGCGAGAAAAATTACGACCGAATTAAACCGGCTGGAGGCTGTGACCAATATGCCGGTAATGGATACCAGCAGCAGAGCCCTTTGTCCGGAAAATTTTGACATAGAATTGAAAAATGTTTCATTCGGCTATGACAGCCGGGAAATTATTCACAATGTATCCATGCGGGTGCCCCAGGGGACGACCTGCGCCATTGTAGGCCCATCCGGTTCGGGAAAGACGACCCTGTGCAATCTGATTGCCCGGTTTTGGGACGTTGATGAAGGCCAGGTCCTTGTTGGCGGTCAGGACGTCAAAGACTGCACGGCGGACAGTTTAATGAAATATATCAGCATGGTTTTTCAAAATGTTTACTTATTTCATGATACAATAGAAAATAATATCCGTTTTGGAAATCCAAAGGCCACCGATGCACAGGTTATCGAGGCGGCAAAACGGGCGCGGTGCCATGAGTTTATCTCTTCTTTGCCGGAAGGCTATCACACGATTGTCGGCGAGGGAGGCTCCACCCTGTCCGGCGGCGAAAAACAGCGGATTTCCATTGCGCGGGCCATTTTAAAGGATGCGCCGATGATTATTCTGGATGAGGCGACCTCCAGCGTGGACCCGGAAAACGAACATGAGCTTCTTGAGGCCATCCGTGAACTGACGCAGGGCAAGACGTTGATTTCCATTGCCCACCGCCTGACCACGGTGCGGGATGCCAATCAGATTCTGGTCATCGACGACGGACGGGTCGTCCAGAGGGGAACGCATCACCAGTTGATGGCCGAGGAAGGCATTTATAAACGGTTCTGGCAGCAGCGGGAAGCTGCTATTGGCTGGAAAATTGGATGGGAAGGAAAGTGATACATATGGCAAAGATGTCTGAAGAGTTTAATCGTATGTTTCAGGGATATCAGGTCAGTGCGGTTTCGGAAGAAGGCGAGGCGACCGTACTGTCCGTAGAAAATGAGAGCGGCTCAGGAACTATGAAGTGTTATCAGGTGTTTTCGGGAATTTTTATCGTTTATAATCATATGACGATGGATACCTGCTATCAGCGCGTCGAGCCCGTCAGCGGTTTTCTTCAGATGAATCATTGCCTGCGGGGCTGTTTTGAATTTGAATTGGAAAATGGTTCCCGTTCCTTTATGGGCGAGGGCGATTTGGCGGTCAATGACCCGGAAATATTGACGATTGTCAACTCCCGTTTCCCTCTGGGAGAGTATGAGGGAATAACTATTATGGTGGAGCTGGAGCCGGCTTCAAAGTGGCTGGAAGAAAATGTTCCCTGGGCGGACGTCAATCTGTTTGAAATGAAGAAAAAGCTTGGGATTCGGGAAGCGGCCTTTATGGTCCGGGCCAGTGAGAAAATTCATCATATTTTCGACGAACTTTATAAGGTCGATGAACGAATCCGCCGTTCTTATACCATATTGAAGGCTGTGGAAATGATTATTTTTCTCAATTTGATGGCGGAAGAAAAAAGAGAATATCTTCCGAGATTTTCACCGGCCGTCGCAGACGGGACGAAGGCGGTCCATGAATATTTGATAAATCATCCGCTGGAACGGCTCACGCTGGCGGAGCTTTCAGGCAAATTCCATATTGCGGAGACCAGTTTAAAATGCTGCTTTAAGGCCATTTACGGACAGACGCCGGGAGCTTTTCTGCGCGGCGAGCGGCTGAAAATCGGCGCCCGCCTGCTTTTGGAATCACCGGAAATGAGTATCGGGGAGATTGCTTTGCAGGCCGGATATGAAAATCCAAGTAAATTTGCCAGGGCCTTTAAAATGATGTTTGGTGAAACGCCGTTATCCTACCGGCATAAGGGAATGACGATGACGGATTGGAGCTAAAATAAGACGGGGCGGAGTGGAAAACTCCGAACAGGCATGATAGAATATCCTTCGTTACAGAAGAGGACTCGTAACATAACGGGTCCTTTTTCTTTCACATGGGGTTAGAAGTGGCTAACCCGGATACAGAGAAGGGAGACGCATGAAAACATATATTCTGAAACGGTTCGCAGGATTTTTGATGGTCATGATTGGCGTCAGTATTTTGAGTTTTTTACTGATTGCTTTTTCAGGCAGAGACCCTGCCGAAATTATCGCCCGGAGAGGAAATACAAATGCAACGGAAGAAATGATTGAAAACGTCCGTGTCGAGATGGGACTGGATAAGCCGCTTCCGGTTCGGTATATGCGCTGGGTGAAAGGAATTTTTACGGGAGACATGGGAATATCCATTTATTCTTATCGGCCCATATCCAGTGATTTGGCCGAATATTTTCCGACGACATTTTTTATGGTAGGCCTTGCCCTTTTGTGGGTTCTCATACTTACTGTTCCTGCCGGGCTTTTATGCGCCCGGTTTCGGAACGGATACTTTGACCAGGCGGTCCGGGGAATTACGATTTTTGGCATATGTCTGCCGACCTTTTGGCTGGGGTTTTTGCTGCTCCTGGCCTTTGCCGTGAAGCTCTCTGTCTTTAAGGTGCTTCCCGAACCGGGAATTAAAGGGTACCTGCTGCCTTCCTTTACGCTGGCAGTTCCGGTGGCCTGCTCGATGATTCGTATGTTTCGTTCAACGCTTCTGGCAGAACTGTCCAGCGACTATGTGCGCTATGCCAGAGCCAGAGGACTGTCCCCGGGACGTATTTTGATACATCATGTCATGCGCAACGCCCTGCCTCCGGTGGTTACTTTGTTTTGCCAGTATATGGGCTATTTGATTGCGGGAAGTGCGATGGTGGAAAGTGTATTCTCGTTAAAGGGTATCGGTTCTTACCTGATAGCCTGTGTCATTGCATCGGACGCATCGGCCGTGGCGACCTGTACGGTCATTATTGCGGCGATTTTTGTCGTGGCCAATCTGGCCGGGGACGTGATTAACCGGGTGTTGTGCCCGTGGATGGTGAGGGAGAGCAATGGTTAAAAAAATATTCAAAAACCCCCAGGCGATGATTGGCCTGATGTTGATGGCGCTGGTCGTTTTTACCGCCCTGGCCGCGCCGGTATTGGCGCCGAATAATCCGGAGCTTGTGGATACGACAAAAAAATATATGGAGGCCTGTAAAGAATATCCTCTGGGAACCGACCAGTTGGGCCGTTGTGAATTATCCCGATTAATCTACGGAGCCAGATATTCTTTGGGAATCAGCCTGCCGGTTCTGGCCGTATTGGCGGTTTTGGGGCTGGTTCTGGGAACACTGAGCGTCTGTGCCGGGGAGAAAACGGACAGGGTTTTGACGATGTTTTGCAGCGTTTTCATGTCTTTTCCGTCGCTGGTCATTGCCGTGGCGGTCATAGGACTTCTGGGAAACGGAATTAAAAATATTGCCATTGCGATTGTTGTGGCCATGTGGGCCTGGTTTACCCGGATGGTGCGTTCTTATGCGGCGGTGGAAATGGGAAAGGATTACATATTGGCGGCGAAAATCAGCGGCTGCGGGACACTGAAATTAATTCTGCGGCATTTGATTCCGAATATTCTTCCCCAGTATCTGGTCTATCTGAGTACGGGGGTTGCTTCGTCCATTCTTATGGTTTCCGGTTTCGCATTTTTGGGGCTGGGACTTCCGGCCGGGGTGCCGGAATGGGGAGCCATGTTAAATGAGGCGCGGGCCGGTCTTTACAGCCACCCCGAAATGCTGATTTACCCCGGAATCTGCATCCTGCTGACGGCCGCCGGATTTAATCTTTTTGGCGAGGCGTTAAGAGATATCCTTGTGCCGGAGGAGGAAGATTTATGAGTCGGCTGTTAAATGTGGAACATCTGAAAATTGGTTTGAAAAAAACGGGGGAAGAACTGGTCCATGATATAAGCTTTTCCGTCGGCGAAGGGGAATCGCTGGTGATTCTGGGACAGTCGGGAAGCGGAAAGACAATGACTTGCCGGGCGCTTATGGGACTTCTGGACAGAAAGCGGTTCTTTGTCGAGGGCAGCCTTTCCTTTGACGGGCGGCAGCTTTTGAATCTCGGACAGAAAGACAGAGGAAAAATCTACGGCGGTGCCATTGCCATGATTCCTCAAAATCCGATGAGCAGCCTTGACCCGTCGATGCGGATTGGCCGGCAGATGGAGGAAACGCTGGCCCTGCATTCAGGGCTTAGAGGCCGGGCTTTGGATGAAAGGATTGACGGGGCGCTTGCAGAGGCCGGGCTTTCGGATACGGCGCTCCTTCGGCGAAGCTATCCCCATATGCTTTCCGGAGGGATGCTTCAGAGGGTGACCATTGCCATGGCGCTGATGGTCGATGCCCGCTGCATTGTGGCGGACGAGCCGACGACGGCGCTGGATGTGACGCACAGGGATGGAACGATAGATGCGTTTATCCGATTTCGCGAAAGGGGTGCGGGCGTAGTCCTTGTCACCCATGATTTTGAGGTGGCCGCCCGGATGGGCGGACAGATTCTGGTCATGAAAACCGGGCGTATGGTGGAAACGGGAAAAACAGAGGAGCTTTTGAAGTGTCCCCGGGCGGAATATACCAGAGCCTTGCTTGCGGCTTCCAGACTTTCGGGAGCGGCAAAGGGGAGGAAAATACAGTGTTAGAGGCAAAAAATGTGTCAAAAATCTACAAGGTTGGCGGTAAAGAGGTCTATGGTCTGAACGGTGTGGATTTTAAACTGGAAAACGGAGATTTTTCCGTACTGGTTGGCGAGAGCGGTTCGGGGAAAAGTACCCTTTCGCGCATATTGATGGGACTTATGCCGCCAACCGCCGGAGAAGTCCGGCTGGACGGACAAATCATTGCTCCGGGAAAGCGGCGGAAACCGGGAGAAATTTATAAAAGGCTTCAACTAGTACTCCAGGACAGCCGGAGCGCTCTGGACCCGCATTTTACGGTATATGAAAGTATTGCGGAGCCGATACGGAATCTGCTTCGTGTACCGGCGGCTGAGGAGAAACAGAGGATACTCAGGCTGATGGAAAAAACCGGGTTGCCGGAGGCGCTGCTTGCCCGAAAGCCTTATGAACTTTCAGGCGGGCAGCAGAAACGGGTGTGTATTGCCAGAGCCCTGGCGGCTGAGCCGGAGGTGATTATCTTTGATGAAGCAGTCACCGGACTGGACGTGATTGTCCGAAAACGGATTTTGGATTTGCTGAAACAGATTCACCGGGAACAGACCATTTCTTTTTTGTTTATTACCCATGATATGGATGTGGCCTGGTATCTGGCAGAGAAAATCTATGTGATGAAAAAAGGAAAAATCGTGGAAAGTATCCACGTGAAATAGAATTTTAAAGGAGGATGCGTTATGAAATTCAGAAAAATGACGGCGGCCATGCTGATGGCGGCGATGGCATTAAGTCTTACGGCCTGCGGTTCAAAGGACGGGGCGAAGGAGAGTACGGGGACGGCGGCGGCCGGCGAGACCGGGCAGAGCAGCCCGGAGAGTGAAGCCGGAGAAAAAACAGTGACTTTGACAGAAATATGGGATTTTTCGGCGGGCTTTTATCCGGTAATGACGGCCAGTGAGGCCAGCAACTATGGTTCCATCTACTGGACCAGAAATTTTTATAATACGCTTGTTTGCTATGACGATAATGGTGAAATTACCGGTGAGCTGGCGGAAAGCTGGGAAATGAGCGAGGATGGAAAGAGCTACACCTTCCACCTGCGCGACGGCGTTAAATTTTCGGACGGTACGGATTTGACCTCGGCGGCCGTAAAGACCAGCTTTGAAGCGGCGGTTCAGAATCTGGGCCAGTTTAACGGCTCCTATGGAAAGCTTTCCACATTGATTGCGGATGTGGAAACACCGGATGATTTAACCGTCGTACTTCATTTAAGCCAGCCTTACTATGGAACCCTCAATGATTTGACCATGACCTGCCCGATGGCCATTGTAAATCCGGCGGGCTTAAATGAGGATTTGACGGTCAGGGAGGATGTAAAGACCCAGACGGTCGGCACAGGGCCGTATATGTATGCCGGAGATTTTTCAGATAATACCTACACCTTTGTGCGGAATCCTTATTACTGGGGGGAAGCGCCGGAAGTGGATTCCTTTAAAGTAAAGGTGATTGAAGATGCGGATGCCCGTGTGCTTGCGCTGCGTAATGGCGAAATCGACGGGATTTTAGGTTCCAGCCGTCTCACCTATGACGCCTATAATGAATTATCCGGTGACGACAGCTTCGGGACGGCGGTGGATGACGCCGCATGTATGACAAGATACCTTGGATTGAATCTGTCAAAAGCGCCGTTTGATGATGTGAAGGTGCGGCAGGCCGTGGCTTATGCCGTCGATACCGAAGGGCTTTGCAGCTCCGTGTTCCAGGGGATTGAAGAACCGGCAGAAGCCATTTTCGAAAAGGGAAAGCCGTACTGCGACGTGGATACCTTTGTTTACGATTTTGATGTGGATAAGGCCAATCTTCTCATGGATGAGGCCGGATGGATAGACAGTGACGGCGACGGTATCCGGGAAAAGGACGGACAAAAACTGGAATACACCATGACCTACACGTCGGACCATGGAACTTTAGACGATGCCGCCCTTGCCATTGCCAGCCAGTTGGAAAAGATTGGATTTAAAATCACGACCAGCGGCTCGGATATGATGACCTGGTACGGTACGGTTCTCGGAGGCGACTATGAAATTACCATTTATCAGACCTATGGCGGGACCTTCGACCCTTCGGCCATTGTGACAAATATGAACCCGGATACAAGTACGGACCCTGTAGCCATGCAGTTCGCCGGCTTCTTTGAAGGCGGGAATGCGCTGATTCTTGAACTGGACAGTACGCCGGATGAGGAACGGGTACAGGAGATTTACAGTGAGATTTTAAATACGATTGCCGACGAAGCCCTCGTTGTTCCGATATCCTATACGAAGGAATTTGCAGCATGGAATAGTGGTGTGATTGAGAACTATACGTTTTATCCGGATAATCTGTATGTGGTTGTATCCAACATCGATGTGAAATAGGAGGGACAGGAAGTGACAGGAAAAAAGGGCAGTATTTCCAGTCTGCTGTCATATACCGGAGAATATAAGAAGCTGACAATTCTCGGTTGTATTCTGGCCGGCATTTCGGCCGTATTGTCGATTATGCCTTATGTATGTATATGGCTGGTGGCCAGGGAAATTTTTCAGACGGCATTTGGAAATATGGATGCCGGACGGCTTATCCATTACGGCTGGATGGCGCTTTGGTTTGCCTTGGCGGGTGCGGTTATCTATT
>CABUAW010000006.1 GCA_902489645.1 uncultured Lachnospiraceae bacterium
AAAACATCCAGCCCGCGGCCGCACATAGGACCATCCATAAAAACATGAATTCCAAATGCTCGGTCACTGTCAGATGATACGCACCTTCATTTGTAAGTTTCAAAGTCCGTCCTCCAGTGTTATCGCCGCAGCCTCCAGCTTTTTACGGTGTATCAGCTTATTGCCCGAAAGTATCAGGCGGCCACAGACAGATTCCGCATTTCCCATATAGCAGCTTTCCTCCCGGACGACATTTTTATCTGTTTCCTCCGCAGTTTCCTTAAATACAAACAACGGATTTAACCGGATTTCTCCATCCTCGTAACCAACAACCTCTGTAATTTCTGTTACCCGCCGACTTTTATCCCGCAGCCGGTCCAATTGAACGATGATGTCAATAGCCGAAGCCAACTGTTTGCGGATGGCAATTAATGGTATATCCATCCCCATAAGCACCATCGTTTCCAGACGGCTGAGCATTTCCTCCGGCGAACCAGAATGTCCGGTGGAGATTGAACCGTCGTGCCCGCTGGACATGGCCTGAATCATATCCACACATTCAGCGCCCCGCACCTCTCCCACGATAATTCTATCCGGCCGCATACGCATGGCGCTCTTAATCAAATCTCGGATTGACACCTGATGCTCTCCGTCCGCCGTGGCGTTTCTGGCCTCGAGCTTTACCAGATTTATAATATTATGTATCTGCAATTCCGCCGAGTCTTCAATCGTAATCACACGCTCATCCCTTTGCACATAATCCATCAGCGCATTCAGCATGGTCGTCTTTCCGGTGCCCGTACCGCCCGAAATAAAAATATTGTATTTGGCCCGGACGAGCTTTTCCAAAAATGCTGCCGCCTCACCGCTCAGCGCCCCCTGACGTATGAGCCGCTTCATGCTCATTGGCTCTTCGGGAAATTTACGGATTGTAAGTATGGGCCCGTTAAGCGCCACCGGCTTTAAAACCACGTTTACCCGCGAGCCGTCCGCAAGCCGCGCATCCACAATCGGGGACGCTTCGTTGACCTGACGGTTTGCGCCTGCCACAATCTGCTGAATAACATCCTCCAGTTTTTCACTGGATTCAAAAGATTTCTCCCAGCGGTATATATGACCATATTTTTCATAGAAAATATCCCCCGCTCCATTGACCATGATTTCCGTAATTTCTTTATCATCCACAAGCTCCTGCAATAAATCCAGCCGGCGTACCGCATTAAACAGCTCCTGACGCATCATCAGTTTGCGGTATCCGCTCAGATAGACATCCCGGCCGGCCGAAACAATCAATTCGTCAATCTGCCCCAGAATATCTTCATCCGTCCACTCGCCGCCCGTTTCCAAAATCTGCAGTAATTCACTCTGTAATTTTCTCTTGAGTAATTGATAATTTTCCTTATTTTCCATAAATTTCTTCCTTTATTCTTCCATCATTTTATCCATCAATTCGTCCATTTCCATATAAGTTATCATCTTCGCAAATTCCTGTTTTCTCAAATCTCCAAAACCATCCTGACCCCACTGCACATAAATGCGGTCACACCACATAAAAAGTTCCATATATTCCGGTAAACGTTCAAATACAAGAATCGCCGTACTATACCTGCTTTTTCTGAGGGCTTCCATATAAAAACAACGCCACGCTTCCAAGCTCACCTCCATGCGGTCATAAATTGTCCGAAACCCTCTTAAAAAATCCACATTATCCTCTGAATAAACCAAATCGCTAATTCGCTTTCTCCCCTCCTGCTGCATTTGATAATAAAACCATTCGCCGATACCGTTTTTCTCCGTTTCTTCCGGTAAAAATGTGGAAAATTCAGTCAGAGACACGATAAGTACCTCCCCTTCGCTCCGCTGCTTTTTTCCCATTTCCAGAGCAAATTGTTCCGCTGCCGGTCCGCCGGCCGGCCCAAAAACACCGATGACTTCTGTTTTTCCGACGGCTTCCCCGTCCAGAATTTCCAGCAAATCTTCGTACACTTTTCTGGCCGATTGATATTTTTTAATCACCGGCCAATTGGCCGGACCTTCCCTGTCATCTTCCAGAAAAATCACCTGACATCCGGCAATGTCCAAAGGATGCTCATTTATCTCCCCGCCGCCGTAATCGCTCAGCGCCTTTCCCGACACCAAAAGAACCTCCGGCATCTCTTTCAGACATTTTCCCAAATCTGTATATGTTTTGATTCTCCATAAAAATCCCGGATACCGGTTCAGATAGGCCGACAACCGTTTTAAATAGACCGGTTCACTATCACATATACACATTTTTCTGTAAATCATATACACCTCCCCGATGCGGGAGATGAAACTTATATCGTTTTTAGTTAATAATGGAATTTTTTATTCAGAATTGAATGGATGAACTAAGTATATAATGTCCGTGAATTTTTGTAAAGCCTTCGAAGCTCTCAATCCTTCGAAGGCTTTTTTACTTTTTTGACTTTAGAGCCATCGAAAAACCCTTTTCGATGATTTTATCGCATCGAACCCTGTCAGTTTTTTTGCTTTGCCGTCAATCAATGTCAATGAAAAATCTGCCAGAAACCGATTCCGTACAACGCAAGAACTCCGGGTATCCCGAGAAGGGCCGCCACCGCAAAATTCAGAAAATTAATACCCACGGGGACCAGAATACCAAAGCTCCCTAAAATACCATTGGCCAGTCCGATGACAACCATGCCTAAAACGCCTCTGAAAATGCCCTCCAATACGAGTTTGCCCTGCTGTAATACAAAGCTGCCAATAAAAAAACAAGAGCTTATAATAATAATCGTCATTAAAAGCTGGTTCTGTGTCATAACCTCACCATTTTTATTGATTATTAAATCATACGCTCTTGTCTTATATTTTATGCCTTTCGGCTTTTTTTCTTTGTTCCCTTCACCGCGGCCTTACGCAGACTCGCTTTTCTTGTCCGGGTTCCCCGTCCGGCCGTTTTTTTCGGAGGAACATAGTCGAATTTGAAGGCCACCATGCCAAATCCAGGCAAATCATACGATATGGAATTCTGCTGATAGTCCCAGGCGACCGGTTCTGCGGTTATCGGCTGTTCATTCAGCATATTTTCTCCGCCATATTCACTCCGGCTGTTATTGAACACTTCGGTGTAAATTCCCGGGCATGGTACGCCGGAACGGAAGCCTTTGTAGACAACCGGTGAGAAATTGAAATGGAACAACAGGCAGTTCTTTCCATCCTTTGTCATCCGGCAGAAGGTAATCATATTATGCTCCGTATCCCCGCCGTTAATCCACATGAATCCGGCTTTGTCATCATCCTGCTCATAAAGGGCCGGTTCATTTTGATAAAAATGAAGCAAATCCCTATAATAATTGTTCAGTTCACGGTGGGCCGGTTCATTATCCAGCAAAAACCAATCGATGCTTCGTTCCTCACTCCACTCCCGTATCTGGGCAAAATCCTGTCCCATAAATAACAGTTTCTTTCCGGGATGGGCCGTCATAAATCCATAGGCCACACGGAGATTTCCAAATTTGTCCGCCATCTCACCCGGCATTTTGCCAATCATGGAGCCTTTCATATGTACGACCTCGTCATGAGACAGTACAAGGATATATTTTTCGCTGTAGGCATACTCGAAGCTGAACGTCAGCTTATGGTGTTCGTATTTTCGGAAATAAGGGTCAACCTTCATATATTCCAGGAAATCATTCATCCAGCCCATATTCCACTTATACGTAAATCCAAGGCCGCCGTTTTCCGGCGTTTCAGTCACCTTTGGCCAGGCCGTGGATTCTTCGGCAATCATCATGGCGCCGGGACGACGGCGGTAAATAATGGAATTCAAATGTTTTAAAAATTCCACGGCTTCTTTATTCTCGCGGCCGCCTTCATCATTTGGCACCCACTGGCCGTCCTGACGTCCATAATCCAGATAAAGCATGGAAGCCACCGCGTCCACCCTCAGACCGTCCACATGAAATTTTTCCAGCCAGAACAGAGCGTTTGCCACAAGGAAGTTGCTGACCTCCGGCCGAAGATAATTAAAAATATACGTTCCCCAATCCGGATGTTCGCCTTTCCGTGGGTCCGGATGCTCATACAACGCCATCCCGTCAAACCGGGCCAGGCCGTGTTCATCCTTCGGGAAATGGGCCGGAACCCAGTCCAGAATAACGCCGATTCCCTGGCTGTGCATATAATCGATAAAATACATAAAATCTTCCGGCGTTCCGTATCTGGACGTCGGCGCATAATATCCCGTTACCTGATACCCCCAGGAAGCATCCAGCGGATGTTCGGCAATACCAATCAGCTCCACATGGGTGTAGCCCATATAACGCACATACTCCGCCAATTCTCTGGCCAATTGTCGGTAGCCGACAAAGCCGTGATTCTCCCCGTCAAAGCTCTTCTTCCACGAGCCCAGATGGACTTCGTAAACAGCCATCGGACGATTTGTCTCATGCAGCTTTTTTTTCCGTTCTTCCCAAGCTTCATCCGTCCAGTGATAATTCCGTATATCTGTGACTATCGACGCATTTTCCGGCCGAACCTGGCACAGATTCCCATAAGGGTCGGCCTTATAGAGAATCTCGCCCTTTTTTGTTCTTATCGCATATTTATATAATTCGCCCTTTCCAACGCCGGGTATAAAAACATCGTAAATTCCAAGTCCTTCCACCGGCTCCATCCGGTTTTTATCCACGTTCCAGCCATTGAAATCACCAACGACGGAAACACTGACCGCATTTGGCGCCCAAACTGCAAAATAGGTTCCCTGCTCCCCTTCTTCTTCCGCTAAATGGGCTCCCAGTTTTTCATAAATTTCATAATGCCGTCCGGCTTTGAACAAATAATTGTCAAACCCCGTAATTCTGTGTTCCATACTCAACCCCTCATTTCACTTGATAAATCCGGCCTTCATGCCCCTGCATGAAAATATGCGCCCGCCCATTATCCGCCGGAATAACTTCTCCGGAAATCAAATCCTCCAGACAGCTTCCGGACACCGGCAGGCCAATATCTGCTTCGGCGGCCGAATCATCATTATTCAATGCCACCACACACGCCTGCTCCTGCAGACGGCGGCTGTATATATACTGACGGTTTGTCAGCAATAATTCCACATACTCTCCGTACATCAATTCCTTTCTCGACAAACGAAGCTGCGCCAGCTTTTGAATCCACCGGGTCAGCTCGGTTTCTTCCATCTCGGAAAATATCAGCTTTGGCCGAAGCGGCGCATCACTGCCGCCCTCCTTCCGGCCATGAATTCCAAATTCGGAACCATAATAAACCGATGGAATTCCCTGTATCGTAAATAAGAACATATACACAGGAAACACATCGGCCGCCGTATCTAATTTATCGATAATCCGGTCCACATCGTGATTGTCCACGAAATTATACAGAACCGCATCCCTGCACAGGCCGTATTCACCAAACAACCGGCGCAGCGTATGCGCCATTTCAAAATAATTATGACTGTTATGGGCCGAATAGATTCCCTTATGCAATTCATAATTGGTCACTGAGTGAAGGGTCTGGGCATTTACCCAGCGGCTGTAATCTCCGTGAATGACTTCACCCATTAACCAGAAATCCGGTTTCAGACATGACGTTTCCCGCCGGAGACGGCGCATAAAATCAAAATCCAGGACGTCGGCACAGTCCAGGCGTATACCGTCAATATCAAAATTTTCAATCCAAAAACGAACCACGGACATCAGTTCGTCCGCCACCCGGGGATTTCTTAAATTCAGCCGGGGAAGCTCCGCGTATCCCCGCCAGGACTCATACCAGAACGCATCCCCCATCGGGCTGACGCCGTCAAAATTCACCTGGCAATACCAGTCTTTCCCCCAGGAATCCCATCTCTGCTCCTGAAGATTTTTAAAGGCGGCAAATTCCCGGCCCGTATGATTAAATACACCGTCGACAATGACTTTAATTCCCTGCGCATGGCAGGCCGCCACCCAGCGGCCAAAACCTTTATTATTTCCGAGGCGGGCGTCAACGCGCCGGTAATCCCTCGTATCATAGCCATGGCTCGTCGATTCAAACAACGGCCCGATATAAACGGCATTGCATCCCAGCCGCTTCATATGGCTAATCCATTCGACGCCGACGGCAAAAAAAGGCGTTTCATCGTCGGATACGGGCGGCTGCGCCGTATTTCGCTCCGGCGCCCCGCATAAACCAAGGGGATATATATGATAAAAAATTTTATCTTCAAACATCAATCAAAATCCTCCGGAAGTAATGTAAACATGCTGGCCTCTTTGTAGGCGTTGTCCAACACGGTCATGAATAAATTTTTCATATTACGTTTTTCCAGATTGACAACCGCTTCATCCACAACGGCCATGACATCCTCGTAATTGACATCTTCGCCGCTTCGCATCCGTTTCTCAAAAATCTCCCGGAGCGTTACCATACGAACCTCTTCCGAAACATCATAACCACGCCGTTTTGCATAGGACTCGGCCAGCTTGACCAATTCGCTCTCGTCATACTTTGAGATATTAATTACATTCAGGAAACGGGAACGAAGTTTCGGATACTTTTTCCAGAGTCCGTGCAGGTCGGATTCGGAATCCTCAAGTACGATGGCCACCTTCTGTTCGTCCTGATTGACGTAATCTGAAATGATTTCCACGGATTTTTCCGACAATGTCCCGGCCCCGCCGATAATCAGGCAGCCTCCCGATATTTTTTCAAATACCGGCGAAAAATCCATACGGTTCAATTCCTCAGATGTGGCGCGGACAATTTTACCCTTGTCACACATGCCATAGGTGTTTAACGCCTTGGCAATACCAATGGAAATCTGGGATTTCATGCTCTCGTCCGTACCGGACACAACAAAGTTTATATCATACGGCGCCAGAATATCTTCTTTCTCCAAAAGTGAAGACTCCAATTTTGTGAATGTTTCCGCCAACTGCTTCTTCACATCTTTAATATCCACCGCTGTCGAAAAAATATTCAAAACCGTATCCGGTACCGGAATATCTTCGGTAACAATCTCGTCCTCATCTTCCAGTTGTTTTTCTGTCCCAACCGGCGTCGCTGCGGGCGTCTCTTCTGCGGCCGATGTTTCTTCTGCGGCCGTCTCTTCCGGGAACGTTTCTTCTGCAGATATTTCTTCCGGGGAGGTTTCCGCCGCCGCATCGCCGTCGTCTACGTCCGCCGCTTCCTGTGTCTGCGTATCAGCTTCGGATATCTTTTCGCCAAAGAACAGGTCATAAGCCGTTTTATCCAGCGTATTGTCTATAATCTCATCGTCCTCCTGCTCATCGCTCTCTCCCGCAATATCCTCCGGCGTCACCATCCGCATACGGCTGCTGAAATCCTCTTTCACCACCGGATGTCCGGCCGGGCGGCTGTTTTCCACTTTTCTCTGGATTCTTGCAACAAAATCCTCGTCCTCCGGCGCCGGATGATTCTCTGAAATTATCTCGTCTTCCTCCGCGTCTTCATCCTGACCCGCCAAAATTGCGGCCGCCTTTGCCGCGATTACATCGGAATCCAATACCATCGTGGCTCCCATTTCGTCAGAGTGTTCTTCTTCTGTTTCCGTCTTTGGCGCAACAGCCATGGCTTCCGTGCGTCCACCCTCGTCCAAATCATAAACATCCGAATACTCATCATCTTCCTGCATATATTCATCGACATTCAACGGCACATTCAGACCGCTGCGTTCCAAAAGGCCCTCGGAATCAAACATATAAGTGGCTCCGACCGTCTGCTGCATGGATGGGTTGGTATCCCGGCCCGCCGCAGACTTTCCGGCGGCCGCGCCTCCCGCCACCTCAGCTTTCAGTTCATTCGCCAAATCCACATACTCGCCGTGCCCGAACCATAAAATAATTTCGTCGCACTCACGAATACATTTTTTATCTTCACCGGCCTCATGGTACAGCTTCGCCAGCTCATAGGCCCATTCTTCTATATATTCATAATCCTTCAACTGTTCCAATGTATGAATAAGTACCGACGTCCGCTCGCCCTTCCCCTTGTCCAGACGATACCGGAGAATATACCGATGCAAATCTCTCGATGCCACAGAAATAAATTCTTTATAATAATATTCCGCCTCCGAATAGCTGCCCTTCTCGATATATAAGCTGGTCAGTAAATCCAGGGCACGACGGCCCTTCGGCATCTTTTCATAAGCTTTTAAAAGAACCTTCTCCGCCAAATCATTTTCACCTTCATGTAAAAATATCTCTCCCAACAGGCACAGAGAGGACACGTTTTTCATTTTATTTAAATCCAACTTTTCAGCAAGTTTAATTGCCGTCACATAATCCTGGTCATAGGTGCAGCTTTTAATCTCCTTCATTAAATCTGCTTCATTAAATTTTTCCACGGTTTCATCTCCTTACGACTATATGCAATAATTACCCAAAATAATTTTAACATAATTGAAATTTATTGACAATAGTTGATAAATCCGTCAGTCAAAGACTATGTATGATTTCCCATCATTTTCGCAACAAAAAAAAAGCAGCCATCCTATCTTTTTTTGATTCGGATGGCCGCTCAACAATGAACTGGTTCAATCATACTTAAATTCCTTTCTTACTATGAATCGATATATACTTCATATCGCTAATAGTAGCTTTATCTCACTATTCAGTTTTTCCGGTATATCTAATTTATAAAAATAATACCTTAATCATTTAACTTTTTATTTAAACTATATTTGTATCGGAGCGTTTTTTACAATCAATTTCTTTGCTACTCATGTAACTTTTTTGTTCTTACAATAATTGGATGATTATGTATAATTGATGAACTTCTTCCAGGCTTTCTCCGAATTATTTATCATATACTGACTTGTATCTGGACTTCTAAACTAACTTTATCAATTTTGATTTTTTATTAAGTATTTCAACACCCTGCAAATATTCTATCTGTTATTTACAAACTATCAATTTCTTAAATATGCTCTTCTCGCAAAGAATATAATCATCTGAATTATTGAGCGGTTATTATTTCATTGGACTCACCTCTTATTTTATATTTTTCTAACTTCTTTCGATTTAGAAGTTCTTTTGTTTGTTTATGTCTATATTATACTCATGCCCTCCCGATTTGTCAATACATTTTTTGAAAATTTTTAAATTTATTTTTTAATTCGTGGGCCGATATCCATTTTATCTGTTTTTATTGTATATATTTTCTGAATTTTCAGTCTTTTTGTGCTATTCGAATAAAAGCGCTAAAATCCGGCGGCAGTGGATTTTTCCGCCGCCGCCGGATTCCGGCACGTATATGATTCAGATAAAATCAAAAACTTCCTGTTCAAATTCCAGCTTTTCATATGCCATCGAAGTCACATCCACATTGGAGCTGTAATCCACGATGACCGTCTGCTGCATTTTATCAATCATCTTCTGTCCCAGAATATAATTGACGTCAAACTTGCCCGTAATGGCCGGCGTCGCGCCGCGTGTCGGCACGATGAGCTGAACGCGGTTTGCCCGGAGCAGTTCAAAAATCGGCTGCCAGATATAAATATCCTTGGCAGCGCCAAAAGGATTATCAATAAAAATCACCTTCTGCAAATCCGAACCGTCGCCGCCGCCGGAATATACCATGGAAATATAGTTGATGACGCCAATTAAAAACTGAATGTAAATGCCCTGAGACTGTCCCGTACTGCCTACGGCCTCTTCGTATTTGAGATAACGGCTCTGTTCCTTCACCCGTTCCCGTTTATAAAGATTCAGACGTATGGCGTTCATATCCGTAACAATAACGGAAAACAGACGTTTCCATGAAAGCTGCTGACGAATATAGGCCACCCGTTCCTCCTGGGTATCGTAGGCATCTGTCCGGGCCACAATAGCATCAATATAATCGGACATCCGCTGTGCATAGGTTTCTTCTTTTACATATGGGATTTTCAGCATGACCATCGGAATCTGACGGCCATCCAGCATAATGCGGGAATAGGCCGGGAAACGTTCCAGTTCCGCCCGGATACTGGCGCACCGCTGCAAGCACTGTTTTTCGAAATTCTCTTTAATCTGCACCATATCCCGGATAGTTTTTTCAATACGTTCTTTCTCAAGCCGCACAATCTGAGCCGTCTCTAAAAGCTGGCGTATCAGCTCTCCGGCCTCCGAAACAGACGCCGGCATACCGGCCTCCTTGCGAATGGCCTCCGATAATTCGGCGGCAGACAATAAGCGCAGGCTCTCCACCGTTTTTTCCTTATCCCGCTCAAAGCCTTCCCGTTTTCTCTGAAGCTCCGTGCGCAGACGCTGATATTTCTCACTAATCTCCCGATGCTTTCTGCGGATATCCACATCCATCGCATAGGTTTCCTTTGTCCGGTTGAAAAGGATATTTTCATTTCGGATGGTTCTTTCCAAATCCCGCTTTATATCATCATAGGTCCGCAAATCCCTGTAGGCGTTTTGGATTCCTTCCTCCGCCTTCTGACATTTTTCTTTCATGGCCTCCAGCGCCTGACGCTGCTGCTCAGAAAATGCCGCATAATCGCTGTTCGCCAAATCAATTGGATGAAAAGCGCCATATTTTTCTTCAACGGTGCTTACCCCGTGAGCCACACGGCCAAACAGTTTATTCTTATCTTCCCGATACTGAACCAGAGCCGTTTCCTGTGTCTCTATCTCCGACCTTAATTCTGAAAGCGCTTTTTCCAAAGCCTCGATATCCGCAGCTTCCACCGGTATCAGACGATGTTCTTTGGACATGGCCTCCAGCATCGCCGGGTCAATGCCCCGCTTTTGAATCATGTGAAGAGACGTATCCATCATCTGCTGATAGCTTTCGAGGAGCCGCTTTTTATCTTCCAAATCCGTATGCTCTTTTTCATAGGCCTCCTTCAGGCCTTTAAAGCGGGCGTCCAAAGCCTCCGGGCTTAAATCATTCTCTCCCGGCTCACCCGGCAGATAATAGGCTTCATAAAGCTCATGCCACTGGCTTTCCATGCGTCCGGTTTCTTCCCTCAGCGCCTTCTTCTGAGCTTCAAGCTGTTCCACCGTTTCTTTGGCCCAATCCAATTTTTCCCGGGCCAGTTTTTGCTGATTTTTATTTTTATCAATGGCAGCCTCCAACTGACGCTTCTGTCCCTGAACGGCCGTCAACTGTTCTTCCACGCCGTTCATTTGCTCGAGAATATCGATATCCTGGTCCAGCCCCTCGTTTTCCAGAGCCGTCTTTTTCAGTTCTTCATCCGTCTCACTCCGGCACGTCTGGCAATTTTTGAGCATTTCACCGTCTTTTTGAATTTTCTGTCCCAATCCGTCCAGTTCACCCTGAAGCTCGTTCCATCGTTCTATATGTTTCGGATAATACTGCTGGAAATTCAGTTCAAACCCGGCCATATACCTCCGGTCAGCCGTCATTGTCTGTTCCCGGTCAGACAGCCGGGTCAGGGCCGTCCGCATATCCTTCAGCGTTTTTTCCAGCCGCTCGCAGGCTTCCCGGCGAGACGTTTCATTCATGTACCATTCCGGATTTTTGGACAAAAAGAGAATCTCCGCCCCGTCAACAACTTCATCCTGGCGCATCACCTGCGCCAGTGAAATCACAGGGACAAGTCCATCGCCCAAATCCATTCCGAACAGCACCCTGTCCTCTTTTATTTTAGACAGGCCGCTCTCAAGAATAATCGCTCCCGGCAAAAACGGAATCCGCTCCAGAAGTATTTTTCTGTCATAATCGCTGATATCCTTCAAATAATCGCCGCCGAAAACACATTTCAGGCCATGACAGCGCCGTATATAGGCCATCACCGTCTCCGCCGCCGGACTCAGCACCGCCGGGCTTCCCTGACGCAGATTATCCAGTTGTTTTTCAAGCCTCCTTATCTCTCTGCCCTTTAGCTCACCGTCCAGAATCACCTTACGAAGCTGCGCGTCGATAAGCTCCGAAAGAGATTCGCCGTCGCCGGCCCGGTAAATTTGGATAAGCTTATCCCGCTTTTCTTTCTCCGATGCGTAGCTGTCCAAAAATTCCTTTAATTTGATTTTTTCCTCTTCAAGCCGCTGCCGCTCCCGGCCGCTTTCCCCGACTTCCAGCGTCAGCCGCTGAATGTCCGCATCCAGCATTGCCCTTTTTTCCGTAAGCTCCCGGTATTTCAGTTCTCCGGCTCCCCTCCGCTGCTTTTTTTCGCGGAGTGTCCGGCCGATATTTTCCAGAAAAAGTACAGGGACCTTGCGGCACAGGCGATTCAGTTCGTCCGAATTTTTCTTTTCCTGAGCCGCGGCTTCCTTCAACCGGCTTTCAAGGACAGCGCCATCGCTGAAAAGCTGACGCTCCTTTTCCTGAGCCTCCGAAAATAAATCCGCCGTTTCCCCCAGGGCCTTCTCGGCCGACCAGATTTTTTTATTCGAAAGCTGGCGTTGTTCCTGAACCATCGAAAAGCGAATCCGTGCCAGCCTTTGAAGCTCTTCCAAAAGCCCCTCCGTATCCTCCTTATCCTGGGACAGATAGATTTTCAGCGCTTCCCACTGACCCCGGACATCCAGATATCCGGCATAATCATTGACGCTCTCCGCCAAAGCCAGTTCCTGACATTTTTTCTCCAGCGTCTGTTTCATCTGCTCCAGCTTCCCGGCATACGTGTCCGTATCTTCTTCCAGACGCTGCAAATGTTCCTGGCTCTCCTGAATTTTTACCGTATCCAGTTTTCTGGAAATCTCCTGGATATGCTTTTGTGCATATTCCTTTTCCTTCTGAAAAACGGCCAATTCCTTTTCTTTATTCCGGTGAATCCCCGTCACGGTATGATACGCCCGTACCATATCCGTTTCCACGGCTTCTTTTTCTTCATAGACTTTCTTTAAAAGCGCCGCCCTTCCCGAAAAACTTTCCAGTATTTCGGCCTGACGGTCATAGTAATTTATCTCTTCCTTCCGGGCGGCCAGTTCGGCCAGCTTATCCTTAATCTGCACCAGCGTATCCGCCATATCCGCATTTGAGCTGTCATTTTGCTGGAAGGCTTTTTGAATGATTTCCTCAATCAGAAGGTCCTCAACAATTTTCCGGGTGGTCCGGTAACGATTTTCAAAATAGGCCCGCACGTGCCCCTCGGTCTTATTGATGCCCCGAAGAATTTCCCAATGACTTTCATACAGGCCATACCGGCTGATAAACCGCTGATATTCGCCTTTTCTTTCAAAAATATGCACGTCCAGCCCCATATCCCGGCGCCCCAAATCCTTCAGATAGGTTTTAAGCCCCGTGTAGGTTACCCGTTCTTTTCCGTCGCTCAACGGAAGATTGACCAAATCGTTGTCATTATACCCCCGGTAAAATATGACATAGTTAAAATACTCAATGGCGGCGGCCTCCCGAAGCTCCTCCCGGGCTTTCCGGGCGCAGAAGCCTGTCAGCATGTATTTATAGCCATCTTTAATAAACCGGTCGTCCAGCTTCCATTCAATCAGGGAATGAATCGTTTTACTTCCCTGTTCCGTACGGAAGAGCTTTTCAATGGGCTGTTTATCGTCCAGCGTACAGTTGGGTATGAGATTCTGAAAAAGCAAAAGCATCAGCACGCTTTTACCTCCGCCGTTGGCCAAATCATACAGCGCATTTTTGCCGTCAAAGCGAAGAATAAAATCATCATAAAACTGGGTCCCGAAATTATATTTCACATTATTGACGCGAATCCGATGAATATGCGGCATCTCTTTCCCCTCCTGTCACGATGTTGTATAAACGTCCCCGGTTTTCCTCGTAATAATTTTCCGCCAAAGCCCGGAAACGGGGCTTAATATAATACTTTCCCTGGGACTCGAAAAATAAATCCTGTGAAATCAGGAAGTTAAAGACCAGCTTTACAAAACCGGTTTTTGAACCGCGGGCGGCTTTCAGGGATGCCATATCCTCATTTGAAGGAATCAGCGGCATATCCTCCCAGAGGGCGGCCAGCGTCTCAAAGCTGTTTTCCTCCACCGCATTTAACGCCTTGCTGTGCAAGGCCTTCATGGCCCGCCGCATGGAACTGTCCGTCTGGGCAATAACCTCCTCACTGCGCACATAATCCGCATAGGAAAAGCTTCCCGAATCCTGATAAAATAAAAGAATCACATTGTATATTATAAAATACGCAAGATACAGCTCACGATTCAAACGAAGGCCGATGGCCCGCTTCAACTCATCATTGGTAAAGCCGAAAATACGGTTGCCCTCTCCGGCCGTCACATATAAACGGTTGCCAAATTCATAGAGGCTCAGATTGGATTTTTTCAAAATAGACATGAGAATATCATAGACTTCGCTGTTGTTCCGATAGTCCTCATAAAGCTCCACATGCTGTGCGCTGCCAACCTCTTCCCCCACGATAAGCAGCGTAAATATTTCCATCGCCTTGTCCAGATTCCGGTGGTCCATCACATTCCCTTCCTTTCAAATCGTATATTCGTAAAATAGCCGCTCTCACCAATAGAAATCCTTTCTTCCGGTAAAAATTCCAATGTGAATTTTAAATCTTCATAGGCTTTGTCCCTGTCCCGCAAAACCATTTCGGCCATCACCTCTTCCAGAAAGGTATCCGGGTTTTCCCGGATTTCCGCCAGATTATAGCTTTCCTTCTGGCTCAGATGGGCTAAAAAGGCATAGTAATCGCCGTTGTGCGAAATGGTGTCCGTAAATTTCATCACATAAAGGTAATGAAGTTCCGACAAAGTCAGGCGCTTTCGCTGAATCAACGCATCAAAAAGAACCTTTAAAAGCATTGTATGATTATGGCGGATGCGCGCTTCTTCCAGCTCGTCTTCAAAGACATAGGTTTCTTCCTCCCCGTCCGGCAGAGCCTCTCCCGCCTCCGCGCCCTCCGGCTGACAGGACAGTAAATCCTCCAGCCGTCCAAGCTGAAACGTTTTTCGGATTTTCAGGCCGAATAACGGCGCCGTCATCGGTTCCAGCAGACGGATATCGTCCCGCTCCATGGCATTTTTAAGCAAATCCGAAAAATCCATCGTCCGCCGGAAACGGCTTCGCTTTGCTTTCAGCATCATTTCATCCGCCTGAACCTGGAGGTCGGTACATGCGGCCAGCAAAGCCTCATGCCGCTCCATAGCCCTTTTAAGCTCCTGATTGAGATAATAAATTTCCTCCATAGCCTGCGGCTGATAATTTTCTTCTCTGGCCCTCAGAAGCGCTTTTTTCACCAATTCCAGGTTTGCATCAAAGAGCTTCTGCTCTTCCTCAAACCATTTCAGGCCGCTTTGCGAAAAATCCTCCAGCGCTTTCATCCCTTCAAAAATATTGTGACTCAGCAGCGTGACAATCTCGCTCTGACGCAGCATCAGCCGGGTCACCTCACTGTTAATACGCCGGATGACATCCGCGCCGCCGCGGAAATTCCGGGAACGAATCATTTTTTCCAGAAGAAGCTGCTGAATACTAATCGGGCTCTCCTCCTTCGCTTCCTTTGTTTCCAGATAAAATTCAATTCCGTCCGAAGAAATGCTGTAGCCGATATCTCCCTCCTGATAGCTGCTCTCAATAAGCCGGCTTCTTCCCCGCTTCATACACCGCTCTTTCGGGTCATAATACTCAAAATAAAAAGGACGGCCCTCATTCGTCAGCTTATCAAATATATATTGGCAAAGCGCCGACAGGGTTTCTTCCGCTTCCTCAATTTCAAAATCCCGGATAAGTAATTCCCTGAGAAAATTTTCATAATCACCATAGGTCACCTTCCGGTCATTAAAGCTGTTTTCTTCAATAAAAAAACGGAGGACGGCCATGGTGACATATCCCATATCAATCCTTTCATACCGTCCTTCCCTGAACTGATTCAGCGAATAATCGCACAGCCTGAAAAACGGATAAAACTTTTTCAGGTTTAGCATCCGTTCCTCATGTTCATTGATGATATCATGGATTAAAATATGAGATTCCGTCCCCATGGTCTCCTCCTCTAACTAACAAATATATTTCTGAATAATCCCAATCAGCTCCGCCTCCTGAGACGCATCGTACTGAATCACAAATGAATTTCCCCGGAACTGTTTGGGTTTAAACAAATAGGCTTTCATTCCGCCCTTCGGCAGCCTGTCCACCGACCGGATGTCCGTCCACGGAACATAACCGTAGTCATGCACCAAAATGCCGTTTGTAAAAATCCTGGTTGGGCTGACGGTCCGTATCGCCAGGAAAATTAACAATCCGGAAATAAGAATCACCGCGCCCGCCAGCACGGAATAGTAGCTCTCCGGCATATTCGGATTCGGCGTATTTCTTTCCATGAAAAGCCGGACGACGACAACAACGCCAACGACCAGAATAAAGCCCAGCGTCAGCCATTCTTTTGCGGGCTGCTTCACCGAAATCAGTTTCTCACCGTAGGATTCCTCCACATGAACGGCCTTCCATATCTGTGTTAAAAAGAAAATCAAAAAACCAATGGCCGCCAGAATGAACGCACCTCCATGAGCGAATTGGTTAATGATGTCATTCATTTGTATTTCTCCTTCCTTTTTCTATACTTCCAGCTTCATATCCCCATTGCGGATATAGCCCATTTTCCTCATTCCCTGAGCCACGCCCATCGTCACCACCGCCGGAAGAAGGAAATGGAAAATCACAATTTTAATCAAAACAAGCACCGGCGATTCGGTCGCCGCCATCGTCTGGTAGGTCATAATCGGTCCGACCAGGCCGGAAGTTCCCATACCGGAGCCCGTCGCATTGTTCACCATATGAAACAGCGGCGAAATGGCAATCGGTCCGAGAATGGCCGATGAAATAATCGGCGGAATCCATATGAGGGGCCTTCGCACAATATTCGGTACCTGGAGCATACTTGTCCCAAGCCCCTGGGACAACAGGCCGCCAAAGCCATTGTCTCTATAACTGTTAACCGCAAAGCCAATCATCTGACAGCAGCATCCGATGGTGGCCGCCCCGGCCGCCATACCATTCAGGCCCAGAATAACCCCCAGGGCTGCCGAACTGATTGGAAGCGTCAGCACCATTCCCATGACGACAGAGACAACAATCCCCATCACAATCGGCTGCTGCTCCGTTCCCCAGTTAATAATACCGCCAAGCCATGCCATAAATCTTGAAATCGGCGGTCCTACGATAATTCCCACCGCGCCGCCGGTCAATATCGTCACCGCCGGCGTAATTAACAAGTCAATTTTCGTCCGTCCGGCGACCAGATGTCCCAACTCAATGCCAATATATGCGGCCACAAAAGCCCCCAGCGGCTCTCCCGGCCCCGACAAAACAAGGGCCCCGTTTTCCGCAAACAGGGTTCCCGCCGAAATAGCGCTCGCATAAGCGCCAATCATTCCGGCCACCGCCGATGACAGAGTTACATAAACGGATTCCCTGAATTTATAGGCAACGCCTACGCCGATACCTGCTCCGGTCAGCCGCTGGGCCACCAGGGCAAATGTCGATATGTACATACCAATATCGCCGCCAATCAAATCGCCGACCTGTTTTAAAATCGTTCCGATAATTAACGTCGAAAAAAGTCCCAGTCCCATACCGCTCAATCCATCGATAAATATATGGGACAAAAACTTCTGAATCGCTTTCATATCCTTTATCTCCTCTACTCCGTTATTAAATATCCCCGCTCACGTAAATCTCTCTCAATATTATCCAGAATCCGCTCGGAGGCCGCCTCCACCGTATGGATGTGAACACCGTTGGAAATCTGCAATAACGGCCCGGCCTTACTCGAACCCATACGCTCGTAAAAAGCCATAACGTCCTTCCGGCTTTCCAGAATCAAATCCGCCTGAATCTGGCCGTAGACATCGTGGGCCACAATCACATTCAACACTTTTCCGCCATTATCGACAATCAGGGAAAGCTCATCCACAATCTGTTCCTTTGTATGATTGACCATATAGGAACGGCGGTATTTTTTGACAGGTTCCTGCGTATATAAAATATAGCCCTTGGGCGTTGCAAAAATCTCCGAATTGCCAGCCCTTAACAGCGCAATATCCTGAACAATAACCTGCCGGCTGACTCCCAACGCTTTGGAAAGAGCGCTTCCCGAAACCGGTCCCGAACTGTTTTTTAAAATATCCAGCAGGCGCCCCCTGCGGATATCTCCTTCAACCATACCTTTCACCCCCTGGCTGTCATGTCACATCGTTTCTTAATGATTATAGCACAGGAAACGGTATCTGTAACATATTTTTTCATGAAATAATCCTTGCTTCCCGCGCTTCTCTCCGCTATAATGCTGTAGTGAAGAAGGAGTTGTGAATGATGTTTCGCATGTGGATGAAAATATTTAAAGAAAACCGGCTGCTAAAGGATACGGTCATCACTTTGGACGCCCCCAAAATGAGCCGTACCGCAAAGGTTTTTCAGGCGGTATACGACGCCTGCATAACCTTCGACCTGTCGCAGCCTATCTGGCTGGATGCCAATATACGAGAATTTAAGCGGCATAATAAGACCCGCTTTACCCAGGATAATTTCGTGGAAGAAATTCCATTTGATTTTTTAGAAATTCATGTGATTGAAGAGGATTAAAAAATGATGATGTATCTATTATTAATTATCGGTTTCTTTTTACTGGTCAAAGGCGCGGATTATTTTGTGGAGGGCAGTTCGGCCATTGCAAAACTTTTAAAAGTCCCCTCCGTCGTCATCGGTCTGACGATTGTCGCTATGGGTACCAGCGCTCCCGAGGCCGCCGTCAGCATCACCGCAGGTCTGGCCGGAAGTAATGAGCTGGCTCTCAGCAATGTCATCGGCTCAAACCTTTTTAATCTTGTGCTTATTGTGGGTATCTGCGCCCTCATACGGCCTTTTGCCGTCGAACAAAGCATTATGAAACGGGATTTTCCGATTGCCATTTTAAGCTCGGTTCTGCTGCTGTTTTTTATCCGTGATGATTACCTTTCCCGGACGGAGGGAATTCTTCTGCTCATACTGATGGCCGCTTATCTGACCATGACTGTTATCCTGGCCATCCGCAATCCCATCGACATTGAGGGGGCGGACCATTACCTTCCGATGCATACCAGTCTCATCTACGTGGGTCTTGGCCTGGCTGCCATCATTATCGGCGGAGATTTGGTCGTTGACAATGCCTGCCGGGTTGCCGCAGCCTTCGGTCTCAGCGAAACGCTCATCGGCCTGACCATCGTCGCCATCGGCACCTCCCTTCCGGAGCTGGTCACTTCCATCACAGCCTCCCGAAAAGGCGAGAGCGGTCTGGCCCTCGGAAATGTGGTCGGCTCCAACATATTCAACATTATGTTCATCCTCGGCATGTCGTCCACTGTCCATCCGATTGCCGCCGAAGCCGTCGCCTTCACGGATATACTTATTTTAATCGCATTAACTCTGATTATTTACATTTTCTGCAAAATCCGCGGACAGATGGGACGCCTCATGGGCTTTGCCTGCGTGGCCGCCTATACCGCCTATGCTGTTTACATCGTATGGCGATAGGGGAATATTCCTGTCCTCTGGCTCATATGCTGTTAAAAAACGGAGTTTGCCATGAAAACATTTTTGAAAACCGGTTGTATTGTATGCGCGCTTTTTCTTCTTGGCGCGCTTTTTTATGACTGGTTTCACCCAAAAATCTATATTACCGCCTCAGCCACCCCCAACAAACAGCCCATCACCCGGATTGACACGGAACATCCAACCATTTTCCTGACCTTTGAGACCGGCGGCGGCCACGACAATACGGAAAAAATACTGGACATCCTCGATAAATACGAGGTACACGCCGCCTTTTTTATCACCGGAAGTTTTGCGGCCGAAAATCCCGAGCTGGTAAAACGAATTGCGGCTTCCGGCCACGACCTCGGCAACCACAGTGAAACCCACAAAAATATGAAGGCAATGTCCCCGGATGAGTGCCGCAGAGAAATCCTGTCTCTCCATGAAAAAGTCAAAGAACTCACCGGCGTGGAAATGTATCTCTTTCGCCCGCCCTATGACGCCTCCAATTATCCGCTCATTCAAAATGCCGCAGCCTGCGGTTACATTACCGTGGGCTGGAGCTGCGATTCTATGGACTGGAAAAATTACGGCGCCGATGCCGTCGCCGAAACCGTATGCGGGCAGCCCAATCTTGAAAACGGCTCCGTCATCCGTATGAACTGCAATGCCCTCTATACACCGGAAGCGCTGGAAAAAATTATCCTCAATCTAAAAGAAAGAGGCTGCGAATTCGCACCTCTTTCTCAATTCCTTTAATTTACTTTTTCCACGTGGACGGCGCAAACAACAGCAAAATCGGAAAGATTTCTAATCGGCCGATGAGCATATCCAGCGACAATACGATTTTAGACAAAACCGAGTAGGTGCTGAAATTGGATACGGGACCCACGGCGCCAAGGCCCGGCCCGATATTATTGAAGGTTGCCGCCACCGCCGAAAAGTTTGTTTCAAAATCAAATCCATCCAGGCTGACCACCAATAAAGACAGTACAAATATGACCAGATAAGCCGAAAGAAAGGCAAAGGCCGACCGGAGAACCGCATTATCCACCGCCTTACCCTCCAGCTTCGTGACCCGCACGCTCCGCGGATGGATTAATGAACCCATTTCCCGTTTCACGGATTTCAGGTAAATGATAATCCGGGAAACCTTAATACCGCCGCCGGTACTTCCCGCACAGGCTCCGATAAACATCAGCGCAACTAAGATACATTTTGAAAAGGACGGCCACAGGTCAAAATTTAAAGTGGAGTATCCGGTTGTCGTCATAACCGATGCCGCCTGAAAGGCCGCATGGTGAAAATGCTCAAAAAGACTTCCCGCCTCACCGTTTAAGTTAAATGTTATCAAAATAACCGCAGCAAAATAAATGCCAAAATACCACCGAACCTCCTCCATGGAGAAGGCTTCCTTTGCTTTACGGTAGAGAATCAGAAAATAAAAAGAAAAATTAACGCCGAAAAGCATCATGAAAATGGTCGTCACGGTTTGAAGATACGTACTGTAGCTTCCCAGGCTCGTATTTAATATACCAAAGCCGCCCGTACCTGCCGTACCAAAGGAAATACACAGCGCATCAAATACCGGCATCCGTCCAATCACCAGAAGAACAAACATGACAATGGTCATTCCCAGGTAAATCTTGTACAGCATCATCGCCGTCTCTCTCAGCTTCGGCACCAGCTTGGACACGGAAGGCCCCGGGGATTCGGCTTTCATAAGCTGGAGATTATGCTCGCCGCCGGCCAGAGGCAAAATAGCGAGAATAAATACAAGGACTCCCATACCGCCGACCCAGTGGGAAAAACTCCGCCAAAGCAGCATACATCTCGACATGGCCTCCACGTCGGGCAATATGCTGGCCCCCGTCGTCGTAAAACCGGAAATAATTTCGAACACCGCATCTATGAAAGATGGGATTTCCCTGGAAATAACAAAGGGCAGACATCCCATCACACTCATTACAATCCATCCGAGAGCTACGGATATGTAGCCTTCCTTGGCATAATAGCTGGCTTTTTTCGGTTTTTCCAACGTCAGTAATGTACCGATGACCAGGCAAATCAGGGCGGTAATAAGAAAAGCAAAACCGCTGGTTTCTTTATAAATCACAGCCGCAATCATCGGAAGCACCATCAAAAAGGCCTCCACCTTTAATATGCAGCCGATTATGTATTTTATACTTCCGTAATTCATAACTATCTCATCACTCCGTCCAAAATGTCTTCCAAACGGGTCAAATGACGGCCTGTCGTTACGACAACCACCTTATCCCCGGATAAAATCTTATCCTGCCCGGAAGGTATGATAACCTTGTTGGCGCGCATAATACTGCAAATCAGCAGATTTGGTTTTAATTTCAAATTCATGAGCGGCACATTGGTCACCTTCGACTGGTCCTCCACGGAAAATTCCAGCGCTTCCGCCTTATTATCCGCAATCCTATAAACCATATCCACCTTGCTGTCCCGTTCATTAATCAAACTGTTCTCCAAATCTCTCACATACTGAATGATATGTTCGGCCGTCAAATGCTTCGGGCTGATGATACTTCCCACCGGAATACTGCGGACAATTCCCTCAAAGGCAATCTTATTGACCTTTGTAATCAGCTTCGCCCTTGATACCTGATGGGCATAAAGAGAAAGCATGATATTTTCCTCGTCAAAATTCGTCAAAGCCACAAAGGCGTCCATCCGTTCCACCCCTTCTTCCAGGAGCAGCTTACTGTCGGCCGCATCGCCATATATAATCGTCGCCTTATCCAGTTTCTCACTCAGTTCATTGCATCGCTGCAAATTACTCTCGATAATCGTTGTATTGACCTTTGAGCGAATCAGTCTCTGTGCCAGATAATAGGCGATTGTGCCGCCGCCGGCAATCATCACATTGCGGATTGGCCGCACCGGAATACCAATGACGTTAAACAGACGGTTCATATCCTCTGTCGGCGCAATAATGGAAATTTTATCGCCTTCCATCATCACCGTATTACCGCTTGGAATCATCAATTCATCCTCCCGTTCCAAAACACAGACAAGAAAATGATTGCCGTACTTGACAGCTGCTTCCATTACCCGAAGCTGATGCCACGGCGAATCCTTCGGAATTTCAAGGCGCACCATATAGGCCCGCCCTTTTGCAAAGGTATCCACATCCAGAGCCGACGGCACCTGAATCAGACGTTCAATATCTCTGGCCGTTGCCAGTTCCGGATTAATGGCCACCGAAAGGCCCAGTTCTTCTTTGATAAATCCAATCTCATCCACATATTCCGGATTCCGCACACGGGCGATTGTCCGGCAGTTGCCTGCTTTTTTGGCAATCAGACAACTGAGCAGGTTCACTTCATCATGCCCCGTAACGGCAATCAGTAAATCCGCATTCTCGACGCCCGCATCCTTTTGTATTTTATAACTGTTACCCGTTCCGATATAGCCAATAACATCCAGCGCATCCACAGCCGCCTGCACTTTATCGGACTTCGGTTCAATGACCGTAATCTCATGGCCTTCCTCACTGAGCTGTTCCGCAAGCGTATAACCCACCTTGCCGCAGCCTGCAATAATAATCTTCATAACCTTACCTCTCGATAACTTGATAGAATATTAGAACTTTCCCATCCGGCAAATACTTTCCGTGACAAGCCGTTTAAATAATGGCGCCACCCTGTCGGCCGCCTCCTGAACCTCCGTATGATTCAGCGGATGTCTGGAAATTCCCGCCGCCATATTGGATATGCAGGATATACCGCAGATTTTCATTCCCATATGATTCGCCGCAATGGCCTCACAGGCCGTACTCATACCGACCGCATCGGCGCCGAGAATACGGCTCATCCGGATTTCTGCCGGCGACTCGTAATTCGGGCCCGTAAACTGCATATAAACCCCTTCCCGAAGCGGAATATTTAACGCTTCGGCCGCTTCTCTGAGAATATTTTGAAGCGCCGTATCATAGATATGGCTCATATCCGGGAACCGGGTCCCCAGTTCGTCGATATTTTCCCCAATCAGCGGCGATGGTACAAAATCGGAAATCTGGTCCCGAATCATCATCAAATCTCCCGGCACAAAATTTTCATTGACTCCGCCGGAGGCGTTGGTCAAAAATAAAATTTCCGCTCCCATCAATTTCATCAGACGGACCGGAAGCACCACATCCGCCATCGGATAGCCTTCATAATAATGAACCCGTCCCTGCATGGCCACCACCGGAACATTTTCCACATAGCCAAACAGGAAACGCCCTTTATGTCCCGGCACGGTGGACACCGGAAACCCCTCAATTTCCGAATAATCCATCACATATTTAAGCTCAATGCTCTCCCCGTAATCCCCAAGGCCGGAACCGAGAACCAAGCCGACCTTCGGCCGGAAATCTACTTTTTTCCGCACACATTTGAGACAGGATAAAAGACGTTCATACTCCCTTCCCATAATTCTTTCCCCTTTCAAAAGACAATTTCATCTGATAGAAGTATAAAGTGAAAAAGGGCGCCCCACGGCGCCCCCAAAATTAAGCGTATACTCGAATCATGGATGATATTTCCTGAACAAAGGACATATCATTCAGCGTCTGCATTGCCGCTTTAAAGTTCTTTTCCTGAACAACATCTGTTATCGCAACAATCTCTGCCGTATCGCAGCCCGCCGGCTTCTGGATAATCTTCTCAATGCTGACATGATTATTTCCGAGAATACTGGCCACATTGCCAAGAACACCGGCACAGTCTCTGACAATCATGCGCATGAAATATTTGCTCTCAATATCCCCAATCTGCTTAATCGGCAGTTCTCTATAACAGGTACACCCAAACATTCCAAGGCAATTGCCGATAATATTTCTGGACACCTCAAGCACATCGCCCACAACAGCGCTGGCCGTCGGCATCTCTCCGGCGCCCCGTCCGTAAAACATCGTATCATCGACCGCATCGCCATGGACAAATACGGCGTTAAACACATCATTGACCGAGGCCAGCGGATGCTCCTTGCTAATCAATGTCGGATGCACCCGGACTTCCACACCGGACGGCGTATTTCTTGCAATACCGAGCAATTTAATCACACAATCCATATCTTTGGCATATTTAATATCTTTGGAGGTAATATGGGTAATTCCCTCCGTATAAACGTCATTAAACGTAATCCGGGAATGGAAACCGATGGAGCCCATAATGGCCATCTTACGTCCCGCATCCAGGCCTTCCACGTCGGCCGTCGGGTCCGCCTCCGCATATCCCAGCTCTGTCGCCTTTGCAAGCGCCTCGTCAAATTCCATGCCCTCCTGCTCCATCTTCGTCAGGATATAGTTCGTCGTCCCGTTGACAATACCCATAATTTCCGTAATGTCATTGGCATTCAGGCATTGTTTTAACGGCCGGATAATCGGAATACCGCCGGCGCAGGAAGCTTCAAACATAAAGTCCACGTTATGTGCTTCGGCTGCGTCCAGAAGCTCTCTTCCATGCACCGCAATCAGGTCCTTGTTCGCAGATACAACGCTCTTTCCCGCATTCAGGCAGCGCAGGATAAAAGTGCGGGCCGGCTCAATGCCTCCCATAACCTCAACGACAATCTGAATACTGTCATCGTTTATAATATCCTCAAATTTTTCAGTCAATAAGGAAGCATCCACATCCTTGCGGGTCTCTGGAATACTTTTTACAAGAATCTTTTTAATCTCAATATTGGCGCCGATTCTCTGGACCATATCGTCCTTGCGCATCTGAAGCAGCTTATATACGCCGCCGCCGACCGTTCCCGCGCCCATTATCGCTATATTAATTGATTTCGTCTCTTTTTCCATCGTAAATCTCCTCTGTTTCTACATTTCCACGTGTTCTATTCTATCATGATTTTTTTATTTGTACACAGGAAAATTGATAAAAGTCCCCATTTTCCATTGTTTGCGCCTACATAAACAGGCACAATATCGGCGGTATAAAAATCACCGGCAGGTAATTGGCCACCTTAATTTTCGTAACCCCGATTAAATTCAATCCCAGCGCAATAATCAGCACCGAACCGGCGCAGGTCATCTCCGCAATGGCATAGTCGGTAAGGAAGGGCGCCACAAATCCGGCCAGAAGGACAATTCCCCCCTGAAATACCAACACAAAAATATCTGCCAGTAAAACGCCGATTCCGAGGCTGGCCGCCAGCACACAGGATGAAATCAAATCCAGCGTCGCCTTCGTAAATAACATCTCACAGTCTCCGGTAAGCCCGGCCTGGAGCGAACCGACAATGGTCATAGCCCCGACACAGAATAACAGGCTCGCTGTCACAAAGCCTTCCGCCACCGTCACCTGGCCATCCTTTTGTTTAAACCGCGCCTCCACATAGGAAGCCAGCCGATTGAGCTGCTTATCAATATCCAACAGCGTACCGATAACGGAACCTATCGCCATGGATAAAATCAGCACCAGCGTATTTTCCCCCTGAAGCGCACCGGATATTCCAATAAACACGGTACACAGACCAATGCCAATCATCAATGCTTCCGTCACCTTTTCAGGAATCCCCCGTTTTAAGAACAGGCCGACAAGACTTCCGGCCAATACCGTTCCCACATTGACTAAAACGCCTAACATTTCTCTCCCTCGATTCTTCAAAATTCCCCAGTATTAATACTATACAAAAGGTTCGATGCCTTGTCAACCGCCCAACCTTTAGTTCTGTAAAGTGTTCCTGCAAAAAAGCATTTCCCACTAAAAAAGAAGCGTCTGCGCAGACCCTTTCCGGTCAATCGTCGAAGACGCTTCCTTTGCTTTCTATGTTTAATTTTTAGATTCGGATTCCGTTTCGGTTTCGGACGTCGCAGCGGATTCGGTCTGTGCCGCAGTTTCGCCGGATGCGGTTGTCTCACCGGAAGTTTCATCTTCGGAAGATTTCGAAACTAATGTGTAGGCTTTCCATTCCTCAGATTCCGTGTAGGCCGCTTCCTCCATCAACTGGTTCAGACGTTCATCGAGACTGGTTGCTTTTTTATTATCCTCAACGGTTTCAAGGGCGGCCGCAGTTGCTTCTTCATCATTCAGAGAAACGCATTTAATGATATGGTAGCCATACTGGCTTTCTACCAAATCACTGATATCTCCTTCGCCCAACTGCCATGCGGCGGTGTAGAACGGTTCAACCATGGACGTCATATTCACAGGGTCGTAACCGTTTTTGTCGAAGGAGAATTCGAAACCGGCATTTTCACTGCTGTACTCATCCGCCAGTGTCTTGAAATCCTCGCCATTTTTTGCTTTTTCAAGGACTTCCTCTGCTTTGGCTTTCTGTTCAGCCAGGTAGGTTTCCTTTTCTTCATCGGTCATGTCCACATTATTGCCCTCATCGTCTTTTTTGGTTGTCTCTGTTGTGGAAATAAGTACGTGCTGAACCTTAATGCAGGTTGCGTCCGCCTTTTCCTCGTCGGTCAGCTCCACTTCTTCTTTATCAAGCATCGCCTGGTATACGTTGCCGGCCAGGGTGCTTTTCTGTACGACAGAACGGACGTCATCTTCCGTAATTCCCTCTTCATCCATGACATCCACACCGATATTAGACTTAAAGTTCTCCACATATTCTTCAACGGCTTCATTATCTTCATCACTCAGAGAAACCCCATAATCCTCGGCCTGGCTGCTCAGAATGACCATCTGGACGAGCTGGTTCGTAATGACCTCTTTCATGGAATCGCCAAAGGTCACGCCGTCCTCCAGTTCCATTTCCCAAATGGAGGAACCGTAATATGCTTCATACTGGCTTTTCATCACGTAAGCATACAACCGGGCTTCTCCCATGCTGACACTTCCCTGTTCCATGGTCAGCGCCGTATCCTCCGCCTTTATGCCGCCGTCTGTTCCCTGACTGCCGCAGCCAACCAAAAGCGCTGCGGACATCGCTCCGACAACAATCGCAGAAACCATACGTTTCATAAATGTTTTCATATAATCGAACTCCTTCTGATTTTTAATTATTCGTAGCTTTGTTCATTATAGATGATTTCGCATTTTCAAGCAATCCTTTTATATCTTTTATCACATTTTTTTCACATTTTAAAATATCCTGCTGTTCTTCCTTCCGCATTTTCAGCAGAAAATAGGGATTCTCCCCCGGCTTAAACCGAAGCCGGCGTCCATACTGCTCAATCAGCGCCGGAATACGCTCCACACAGACATTGGCTTGCTTGTATATAAATATTTTCGTCTCGTCACCGCGGCAGGAAAGCTGGGTAATACAGGCTTCATGGGCCCTGGCCTTTAAAAGTGCAATATCCATCAAGTTCTGGGCCGATTTTGGCAAATCCCCAAAACGGTCGTTCAGTTCATCGACCATCTCGTCATATTCCTCTTCATTGGATATGCCGGCAATCCGCTTGTAAATTTCCAGCTTTTGGACTTCATTTTTTATATAGGACGCCGGAATATAGGCATCCACGTTCAAATCCAATACCGTCTCAAAATCATCGTCCGGCAAAGGCCCGCCCTTCAGCTTCAATACGGCCTCGTTAAGCATTTTACAATAAAGGTCGTAGCCCACCGATTCCATATGTCCACTCTGCTGCTGGCCAAGAAGATTTCCCGCTCCCCGGATTTCCAAATCCCGCATGGCAATCTTAAATCCGGAACCAAACTCGGTAAACTCCCGAATCGCCGCCAGACGCTTTTCCGCCACCTCTCTTAAAACCACATTCCTCCGATAGAGAAGAAAGGCATAGGCCGTCCGGTTGGAACGTCCAACCCGCCCCCGAAGCTGGTAAAGCTGGGACAGGCCCAGGCGGTCCGCATCATGGATAATCATCGTGTTCACATTGGAAATATCCAGACCCGTTTCAATAATGGTTGTGGATACAAGCACGTCAATCTCGCCGTTGATAAAACGGTACATAACCTTCTCAAGCTCCCGCTCACTCATCTGTCCATGGGCGAAGGCCACCTCCGCCTCCGGCGCCAGCTTCTGGATGGCCGCCGCCATCTCCACAATTCCATTGACCCGGTTAAATACATAATATACCTGACCGCCCCGGCCGACCTCACGGGCAATGGCCTCCCGGACCATTTCTTCATTATATTCCATGACATAGGTCTGTACCGGCAGACGGTCCATCGGCGGTTCACTCAATGTACTCATATCCCGGATACCAATAAGGCTCATATGAAGGGTTCTGGGAATCGGTGTGGCCGACAGGGTCAAAACGTCCACATTCTCCCGGAGTTTCTTTATCTTTTCCTTGTGGGCGACGCCAAATCGCTGTTCCTCATCCACAATTAAAAGTCCCAGATTTTTGAATTCAATATCCTTTGATAAAATGCGGTGCGTTCCGATGAGAATATCGACCATGCCCTTTTTCAATTCTTTCACCGTCTCCGCCTGCTCCGTTTTTGTGCGAAACCGCGACATGGTTCGGATAACCACCGGGTAATCCTTCATCCTCTGGGTGAAAGTATGGTAATGCTGCTGAGCTAAAATCGTCGTCGGCACTAAAACGGCCACCTGCCTGCCGTCCTGAACCGCTTTGAAGGCGGCCCGGATGGCCACCTCCGTCTTTCCGTAGCCCACATCGCCGCAGATGAGACGGTCCATAATCCGTTTACTCTCCATATCCTTCTTTGTCGCTTCGATGGCCGCAAGCTGGTCATCCGTCTCTTCATAGGGAAAAGCTTCCTCAAATTCCCTCTGCCAGATGGTATCCGGGCCATAGGCAAAGCCCTCCTGGGCCTGACGGGCGGCATAGAGCTTTAATAAATCCTCGGCCAGGTCTTTGACCGCTCCCCGGACTTTGGTTTTTGTCCGATGCCACTCCTGGCCGCCGAGTTTATTGAGCTTCGGCCGTTTCGCATCGGCCCCGGCGTATTTCTGAATCATGTCGAGCTGGGTCGCCAGAATATACAGATTATCTCCCCCGGAATACTCGATTTTAATATAATCCTTTTCAACTTTATCGACTTCGATTTTCTCAATTCCTTTATACACGCCAAGTCCGTGGTTTTCATGGACCACATAGTCGCCGATGTTCAAATCCATAAAGCTGTTCAGCTTTTGGCCGCTGTATTCCGTTTTTTTCCTGCGCCGCTTCTTTATCTCTCCAAAAATATCGCTTTCCGAGAGAATCACAAATTTTATGAGCGGATATTCCACACCGCTGTGAAGATTTCCATAGCAAATCACAATCTGGCCCGGCTCTGCCGTCCGCTCCATCGTTTCTGTCACCGCCGCCGGAAGCTCATATTCCTGAAGGTCCTTCGCCAGATGCTCCGCCCTTGTCCGGGAATTTGCCACCAAAACCATCCGGTATTTACTCCGCTTCCAGCGTTTTAAATCCTTCACCAACAGTTCGAAATTCCGGTGATAGGACTGTATGGACGAAACCTCGATATGATATTTATGCGCCGGTACAAGAGCGCCAAACTTCTGGTCCAGGGTGCTTAAAAGGAGACTTTTTTGTTTTCCCAAGCGATGAAACAGCTCTTTTTCCGAATAGAGAATATCCATTTGCCCCGGAACAATATACCCCTTTTCCAGACGTCCCTTCATACTTTCTTCAAACTCTGAGGCCACGCCCTCTGCTTTTTCCAAAAGCCTTGCCGGTTCATCCATAAAAACCAGGGTTTCATCCTTCGGAAAATAATCGAGAAAAGACACCGTATCCTCGTAAAAATAGCGAATCAGACTATCCATATTCGCCCCGGCCAACGAAAGTTCAAAGGCCTCTTTGGCCTCTTCGTAAAGATATTTCAAATGACCGGCCGCTTCCGGCTTTCCTTCTTTCTTAAAGAAACGAATCCCCTTATCCACATCTTTTTTCAGCCGGTTCAGGCCACTTTGAATCCGTGTGTCCGTAAAAACCATTTCCGCCGCCGGATAAACCGAAATCTGCCCATGCCGCTCAATGGAACGCTGGCTGTCCACATCAAAGCTCCGTATTGTATCAATTTCATCATCCCAAAATTCAATCCGGTAGGGGCAATCCTCCGCCAGATTATAAATATCCAGGATGCCGCCCCGGACGGAAAACTGGCCCGGCCCTTCCACCTGGACGACCCGCTCAAAGCCCATATGAATCAGCCGCCGAACCAATTCCTTCGGGTCATGGACGCCGCCCTCTCTCAGCCGGATAATCTGCTGCGCCAGTTTCTCCGGCGGCAGCAGACTGTCCATCAATCCGTCAATGGTTGTGACCACCGTCACCGGTTCATGTTCAAGCAATTTCTGAATAACGGCCAGACGTTTTCTCACCAGGGCCCGGCCATGCACATCCGCACTGTAAAAGATAATGTCCCGCGCCGGATAATCATACACATTCCGGTCAAAAAAACGGTAATCCTCATAAATGTCCTTCACCCGCTTTTCACTGTGCGTCACAATTAATTTAAACGGATACTCTTCTGAAAAACTGGCCATCCAGTGGGTCTTCTGTGCGTCCACACACCCCTCCACGTAAACCGGCCCTTCATTATCTGCCAGATTCTTTCGGATATCTTCATATTCACTTAGCTGAAGTAATGGCTCTCTGAATAATTTCATCGCGCATCCCTCTTCTTCGCATTATACCGATTCATAGCCGCCTCAATCTCATCCATGACCATCAGCTTTACCGCCCCAATGACGCCGTCGGCCGCCTCCTCAAGGGCTTCCTGCTCCGCCTTCGAATATTTGGACAAAACATAGTCCGCCAAATCCCAGCCCTCCGGTTTATTTCCAACGCCGACTTTAATCCGAGGAAATTCCGACGTTCCAAGCTGGGCGATAATGTTCTTAATGCCATTATGTCCGCCGGCGCTGCCCTTTTTCCGTATGCGAAGCTGTCCCACGTCCAGGCTGATATCGTCATATATAATAATGATATTTTCCGGTTCGATTTTATAGAAGTCGGCAATTTCACGGACACTCTCACCGCTCAGATTCATATATGTCTGCGGTTTTGCGAGAATAACCCGCATGCCTTCTATTATTCCCCGGCCGACCAGGGCCTTGTGCTTTTTCGTCGTGACATCAATGTCAAATTTTTCCCCAATCGCATCAATCATCGTAAAACCAATATTATGCCGGGTTCCTTCATAGGTTTTCGAAGGGTTTCCCAGACCTGCAATCAAATACATAATTTCCCCTCCTCTGTATCCACAAAAGCATACACATAAAGCCGGCGGTTTGTCAAGAAAAAGAATTTCCGGCGCAAAAGCCAACAACAAAACAAAGGAGAAAATCCTCCCGGATTTTCTCCCTTTTCATTGAAACCCCATATTCTAACTCTTAGAGCGCCGCTTCTTCTTCACTTTCTAAAGCTGCGATTTCATACTTTTCTAAAATAATACTCTGAATACGTTCCCGTGTCTCGGAATTAATCGGATGAGCAATATCCCGATATTCGCCGTCGGCTGCCTTGCGACTAGGCATGGCAATAAATAATCCCTTTTCTCCTTCGATAACCTTAATGTCATGAACAACAAATTCATTGTCCAAAGTAATCGAAACAACGGCTTTCATCTTTCCTTCTTTTGTAACTTTGCGTACTCTTACGTCTGTAATCTGCATGTTAAAATCCTCCCAAGGTTCTTTTGATTATAAAATATATCTATCGCTCTTCTCCACTACAATATTAATTTTTCCGGCTTCACCTATATAGGAAGAATTCGCACGAATTGTATCCCTGCTCTCCACGATACAATTTTCAATGACCGTATTATCTCCGATATAAACATCATTCAAAATAATCGAATTTCTGATAACACAATTATTACCTACATAAACCTTTTTAAACAAAATAGAATTCGAAACCTCGCCGTTCACAATACATCCACTGGAAATCAAGGCATTTTTAATATTTGAACCCGGGTTGAATTTTGCCGGAGGCAAATCTTCAATTTTAGAATAAACATTCGGATAGTCTTTGAAGAAATATTCCCTCACATCCCGTTTCAGGAAATCCATATTGGTCTGGAAATAGGAATCCAGTGTGGAAATATTCTGCCAGTATCCATCATGTTTGTATGCAAAAATTTTCTTGACATCTTTATATCTCACCAGAATATCCTGTACAAAATCATTCCGGTTTTCCTCATGTGCCTTCTGAATCAGCTCAATCAGCAAACGGCGCCGAACAACATACACGCCGATGGACACTGTATTCGTCTGGGCAATCAATGGCTTTTCTTCAAAATTCGTAATCCGTCCGTCCTCAGCCATCCGGATAATACCAAAACGGTGGATATCCTCGGAAGCATCCGTCATATCCTTCACAGCCACGGTGATATCCGCTTTCATCTGCACATGATAATCTAATATCTTTTCATAGTCCATCTTATAGACGCAGTCGCCGGATGTAATAATAACATACGGTTCATGACATCTTCTGAGGAAATCCAGATTCTGATAAATAGAATCTGCGGTTCCCATATACCAGGAGCTGTTCTCCTCGGTGATAAATGGCGTTAAAACATATAAACCGCCCTGTTTACGTCCAAAATCCCACCACTTTGAAGAGTTCAAATGCTCATTCAGGGAACGGGAGTTATACTGGGTCAATACAGCCACTTTCTGAATATGAGAATTACTCATATTACTCAAAACAAAATCGATGCACCGATAGCTGCCGGCTACTGGCATCGCAGCAACGGCTCTCTTTTTGGATAACTGACCCATCCGGTTATTGCTGCCTCCTGCTAATACAATTCCAACTGCTTTCATTACATCTCACCTGCCTTAACTATAGCTTGTCCGCTGGCCAGCAGTCCATCCGGATAATCTGCTGCTTCTGTTTTTCCAACAATCGCTGTATTTTTACCAATCTTCACACCGGAAGGAATGGTGGAATTTTCCGCAACTGTCACCAAATCAAAGGCATATACCTTCGGATTCAATGCGCTCTGCGCATATTCGCCCACGCTGAAAATAACGTCGTCTCCGATGCTGACATTCTCAGCCACAATTCCTTTATCAATCCGGCAGTTTTTTCCAATGTGCGTGCCGCTCATAACAATGGAATCCCGAACAACGGTGCCCTCTTCAATAACGACACCGGAACCAATGACACTGTTATATGCTTCGCCATAAATTTCGGAACCTTCGCCGACGATACACCGGTCTACCTTTGAACCGTCCGCAAAGTACAGAGGTGTTATCATGTCGTTATTTGTATAAATCTTCCAGAATTCTTCATACAAATTAAATTCCGGAATAATATCAATCAATTCCATATTGGATTCCCAATAGGAGCCTAATGTTCCTACGTCTTTCCAGTAACCGTTAAATTCATAAGCATAACAGTTATGCGTATTTTCATGGACGTACGGAATAACATGCATACCAAAATCGCAGCCCGGCTGATTTTTTAATGTCAGCAGCGCTTCACGAAGAACCGGCCAATTAAAAATGTAAATACCCATCGACGCCAGATTACTGCTCGGCTTCTCCGGTTTCTCTTCAAACTCCTTAATATGTCCCTGTTCATCGGCTACAACAACGCCGAACCGGCTGGCCTCTTCCCACGGAACCGGCATACATGCAATGGTAATATCTGCTTTTCTGGACTTATGGAAATCCAGCATCACCTCATAATCCATCTTATAAATATGGTCGCCGCCAAGAATCAATACATACTCCGGATTATAGCTTTCAATATATTCCAGATTCTGGAATATTGCGTTTGCTGTTCCCGAATACCAATCCGCATTCTCACTGCCCTCGTACGGAGGCAGTAAAGTAACGCCGCCATAATTCCGGTCCAAATCCCACGGGATACCAATTCCAATATGTGTGTTCAGCCGTAAATGGCGATACTGCGTCAAAACGCCAACAGTGTCAATCCCCGAATTGATACAGTTGCTCAACGGAAAGTCAATAATACGGTACTTACCGCCAAAAGCAACCGCAGGCTTCGCCACATGTGCCGTTAAAACTCCCAACCTGCTGCCTTGCCCCCCTGCCAGAAGCATGGCTATCATTTCCTTCTTAACCACGTAATCACCTCTTGTTGTTCTGTATGATTATTTAATTATAGCACTTCATAGTTAAATTGTGAACACTTTTTACTATTTTTTTCCTGAGCAACCCAAAAAAATGTTCAATATTCCGATTTTTTTCGACACAGCAGCGCAAATTCCCATATTTTATGCACAATTTTTCCATCTGTTTTTTGTGCATCTTTATTTTTGTGTTTTTAGAACCTTTATTTTTTCAGTAAAGCAAGCTATAATATATGAAAACATGAATAAAATAAGGAAGTGCTATTTAATATGTATAAAATTGATTTTAACCGTCCGATAAAGATTCATTTTATGGGTATTGGCGGCATCAGCATGAGCGGACTTGCGGAGGTTCTGCTGGAACGCGGTTTTACGGTGACCGGTTCGGACATGAAGGCTTCTCCGATTACGGAAAAGCTGGAAAGCCACGGGGCCTCCATTGTCTATGGCCAGAAAGCCGAAAATATTACCGACGATATGGACCTCGTTGTATATACCGCCGCCATCCACCCGGATAATCCGGAATTTCAGGCGGTTGTGAAGAAAAACATTCCTCATATGGACCGGGCCGAGCTTCTGGGCCAGATTATGAGTAATTATAAAAACTCCATCGCCGTATCCGGTACCCACGGAAAAACGACGACCACCTCCATGCTTTCGTTAATTATGCTGGAGGGCGCCTGCGACCCGACCATCTCCGTCGGCGGCATTTTAAAGGATATTGACGGCAACATCCGCGTCGGCCGTTCCCAGAACTTCATTACCGAAGCCTGCGAATATACCAACAGCTTTTTGAAATTCAATCCACGGATTGAGCTGATTCTGAATGTGGACGCGGACCATCTGGATTTCTTTAAAGATTTGGATGATATCCGCCACTCCTTCCGCCTCTTCTCCGAAAAGCTGGACAGCGACGGCATCCTGATTATTAATGGAGAAATACCGAAGCTCGGCTATTTCACCGAAGGCCTTCCATGTAAAGTCATCACATATGGTCTGGACGCCCATGACAATTATACGGCCAAAAACATTTCCTTTAACGAATATGCCTGCGGAAGTTATGACTTATACGTTGACGGAGAAAAACAGGCCCATATCGAGCTGAGCGTTACCGGTATCCATAATGTCTCCAACTCCCTGGCCGCCATTGCCGCCGCCAGAGAACTGGGAATATCCATGGACGACATCACATCCGGTCTGCTGAAATTCAGGGGCACGGACCGTCGATTTGAATACAAGGGTGAGGTCAACGGCATCACGGTTCTTGACGACTACGCCCATCATCCGACGGAAATCGAGGCCACCCTGACGGCCGCCAAAAACTATCCGCACCGTAAAATCTGGTGCGCTTTCCAGCCGCATACCTATACCCGAACCAGGGCCTTATTGAAGGACTTCGCCAAAGCCCTCTCCCTGGCCGACCATGTGGTTCTCGCAGATATCTATGCGGCCAGAGAAGCCGACACCGGAGAAATTCATTCCAGAGATTTGCAGGCTGAAATTCAAAAATACGGCGTTGACGTTGATTATTTTCCTTCCTTTGAGGAAATTGAAAAATTCCTGCTGGAAAATTGCGCCCACGGCGATTTGCTGATTACTATGGGCGCCGGAGATATTGTCAATGTCGGAGAGGCCCTTTTAAAATAGACGGCGCCTCCGGACAAAAATAGAATATATAAAAAGGGGTACACAAATTTATCCACTTTTTTATCCTTGTTTTTATTATACTTTCCACCACTTATCCACATTATCCACAGATTTATTAACAATTTTTCCGTTTTGAATCTGTGGATAATTCTATTTACATAACATTTTCCACAAAATCTTCCCAAAACTTGCCAAACCTCTTGTTTTTTCAAGATTTTTCGACTTTTTTGCTGTTGTCGATAAATGTATTTACAAAAGTTATCCACATTATTCACAATTTCCACAGCCTTCCTCCTGAAATCCGGGCCTATTTTCAACTTTTTTAAAACATGGTATAATGTGAACACTTATAGATTGCATATAATTTTAGGGTGAACGACTTATGAAATCCATTCAATTACATACCGACATGCCCCGGAATATTACCATGATTCCAAATGAATTTTTAGACCATTACATGTCCGGGGCCAACGGAGAATTTTTAAAAATTTATCTTTATCTGCTTCGGTGGGCCGGTTTCCCGGAGACAGAAATCACGGCGACCTCGATGGCGGACTTTTTTAATATGACGGAAAACGACGTCAAGCGCGCGCTGCGTTTTTGGGAACAGGAAGGGCTCTTACGTATTGCCTGGGATAAAGACGGCAATATCACCGACATCTGCCTGCGTCCGGTAACTGCGCCATACGCACAGGCCAAAGGAACCCCGGTCTCCACCGTCCGTGAAACGGAAGAATATACGGTGCCTTCTTATTCGGTGAACGACCTTCAATCCTTTATGGAGGAACAGAGCGGCGACCAGCTTTTCTTCATTATCCAGCAGTATACCGGGAAACCGTTAAACCAGAAGGATATGAATACCATATTATTTTTCCACAAGGAACTTGGTATGTCCCAGGATTTAATTGAACATCTTTTTGAATACTGTATTTCCAACGGCCACCGGAAAATGAATTATATTCAGGCTGTGGCCATCGGATGGACCGAAGCAGGTATCCGGACGGTCGAGGACGCCAAAGCTTATTGCGCTTCTTTTAACCAACTGAACGCCTCTGTCATGAATGCTTTCGGCATTAAGGGCCGGTATTTAACGGAGGATGAGCTTTGCTTCATTCGCCGCTGGCATCAGGAATATCATTTTTCTCAGGAATTGATTGCGGAAGCCTGCAAGCGGACGATTTTGACGGCCCACACCGCCAGCTTCCAATATGCGGATAAGATTTTAAAGGGCTGGCGGGATAAGCAGGCCAAAACGCTGGATGATATACGGCGTCTGGACGAGGCCTTCGGAAAGTCAAAGGCTGCAAAAAACCAGCAGCGGCCGGCTCAGGAAACCTATGCATTCAAAACGTCCTCCGGCAAAAAGCCGGCTTCCCGTTTCCATAACTTTAATCAGAGAACCTATGATTACAGCGATATGGAAGTGGAATTCGTCCGTAAACTCCAATCCGGCAGTCCCCAGTAACTGCCACCCTAAGAGGAAGCGATGACCATGTTAAATAATTCACTTTATAAAACCATTATGAGAGACTACGACCGGCGTCAGGCCGAACAAAAACACCTGCAGGACCTTCGGATTCAGGAAGTCTATGATAAACTCCCGGAATATGAGGCCCTGGAACAGGCGATAGTATCCCTGTGCGCCGAAGAAGCGCGCCGCCGGGTTCTGAGTCCCTCCACCGGCCAAAGCAGCGCATCTGAAAAGCTTCACGACCGGATTACGGATTTGCAAAGCCGCCAGAAGGCTCTGCTCATTTCCGGCGGCTTTCCGGAAAATTATCTGGAACTCAGGTATCATTGTCCCATCTGCAAAGATACCGGTTTTGCGGGCAATGACCTCTGCGCCTGTTTCCGTCAGGCCGCAGCCCGGAAAATCTACGACCAGTCCCGGATTGCTCCGATTCTGGAAAAAGAAAATTTCGACACATTTAATATTCATTATTATTCCGAAGCCGTCGATTCCCGTTTTGGAATCAGTCCGGCCAATAACATGAAGCTGATTGTTTCCAGATGCCAGTCCTTTATTCAAAATTTTGACCGTCAGTTTGCCAACCTTTTTATTACCGGGAACACCGGCGTCGGCAAAAGTTTTCTGACCCACTGTATCGCCCATGAGCTTCTGAAAGCTTCCCGTTCCGTTCTTTACATGACTGCTTTTGACTTAATTGAAGCCTTCGAGGCCCATACCTTCGGAAACAGGGAAAGCGACGAGGAAAGCTTTTATGAAGACACGCTGTTTGATTCCATTATGAATTGCGACGCGCTGATTATAGACGACCTTGGAACTGAAACGATTAATAATTTTACCGTTTCCCAGCTATTCCTGTGTCTCAATCATCGGCAGGAACATCGAAAATCCACAATTATTTCGACAAATCTTCCGGTAGAAGCCATTCAGGACATTTACAGTGAACGAATTTCTTCCCGAATTATCAGTTATTATCATATTTTCCTTATCTTCGGAGAAGATATTCGTATCAAGATTGCCCGTTCAAACTGATGTTCTTTAAGAAATGCAACATTATTCCGCGACTTTCGACAAAAATCTTGACAATAAAGTCATAGATAGTCCATAATATTTTATTGGTTATAAAATACAAACTTACTAATAATCCTTATAAAGTACGGAGGTAAATCATGAGTCAGCTCAACATCGATTTCAAAGAAACCATCCCTGTAGGTCAATTGGGAATCATCCCGCTTCAAAGCAGCTGGGAACTTGGAAAAAAGGTCAACAATTATATTGTTTCCTGGCGCAATGACCGTGAAAGCGCAAACAGCAGCAACATCCTTTTTGAGGACTACAAACAGGACACCTACATTATCGACGCCAAATGTTCCCGCTTTGGTTCCGGTGAAGCCAAAGGCACCATCAACGAATCCATCCGTGGTAAAGATTTGTACTTAATCGTTGACGTTACAAACTACAACATTGAATACAAGTTATGCGGACATGTCAACCGGATGTCACCGGACGACCATTATTCCGACCTGAAACGTATTATTGCCGCCGCTTCCGGTAAAGCACGGCGTATCAACGTTATCATGCCTTTCCTCTATGAAAGCCGTCAGCACAGACGTACTGCCCGCGAATCTCTGGACTGTGCGCTGGCGCTTCAGGAATTAATGAGCATGGGCGTTGAAAATATCATCACCTTTGACGCACATGACCCACGGGTTCAGAACGCCATTCCTATGAGCGGTTTCGAAAACATTCAGCCAAATTATCAGTTTATTAAAGCGCTGTTCCGCTCTGTAAAAGATTTGCAGGTCGATAAAGACCATATGATGATTATCAGCCCGGATGAGGGTGGTATGAGCCGCGCCGTATACTACGCCAGCGTTCTTGGTATCGATATGGGTATGTTCTATAAACGCCGCGACTATTCCCGTATTATCGGCGGCCGTAACCCAATCGTTGCACACGAATTCCTCGGCACCTCTGTTGAAGGCAAAGACGTACTGATTATTGACGATATGATTTCCTCCGGTGAAAGCATGCTGGATACTGCCGCAGAATTGAAAAAGAGAAAAGCAAACCGGGTATTTATCGCTTCTACCTTCGGCCTGTTCACCAATGGCCTGGATGCCTTTGACAAAGCCTACGAGGAAGGCACTATCAGCAAGATTTTAACAACCAACTGCATCTACCAGTCACCGGAATTACTTTCCAGACCATACTATGTTTCCGTTGATGTGAGCAAATACATTGCACTTTTAATCGATTCTCTGAATCATGACCATTCCATCAGCGAATTGCTTGACCCGAATGAGAAGATTCATAAATTATTATCGAAATACAATAACCGTGAGCTGTAATCCACCTTCCGGCGGATATTAAACGAAAAGAAAAGCAGTACAATGAACCGTGATATGTTCTTTGTACTGCTTCTTTTTTCGTCAATGCTTATGACTATTCATCAAAAACCATAACAAAACCTTATCGGTTTTAACAGCCGCAGCCGCCAGGCCGGCGACCGTATTCATCCATACAGTCATCCTCCGGATGTTTCATGCAAAGATGGACGGCGGCCTTGACAAATGTCTGAGGCAGGGCCAGAATATTTGGATTAGGGCCCGTATATTTCTTTTTTGCATCCTCCAAGGCTTCTTCAAATGTCCCGCGAGTTTTCAGTCCCATGCCCCGGGCATAGCCCGGTTTTTCGGCGCCGACGATGTAAATAGCGCTGGTATTCATTTCGGCAATATGGCCGCAGGCCATCATCGAAAACCCATGAAAAGGATGAAAGGCATTCGCAAAACGATACCTTCGGATATATTCTTCATTTGTTGCAAAATATTCGCCCAACCGGTGCATATCGGGCAGCGTATACATATGGTCCTGTTGGAACAGTCTGTAATATTCGCGCAGATACGGCCACAATTCATCATGAAAATAGCCATTGCAGGCGGAAGCACAGATAATAACGCAGCGCTCGCTCATGACCCGTTTAAACCGTAATACCTGGGCGCTTAATGCCTGCATCATCATTATCGGGTTCGTCCCCATACCGTCACCGTAATGGAATTTCTGGGGCATCCCAAAGACAAGTACATCATATTTTTTTTCGGCCCAATGCACGTAGGTTCTCTTATCTGCGATTTTCCAGCTCACCGGCATCATCTCTTTTGCAAAGCCCGAAAAGACAGCAATCTGTCTGGACTTAGAATCCAGTACGGCATCACAGCAAAAAAACGGGTGTCCCATTTTTTCTTCCATGTACATACTTATCTCATTAAATTTACTCCGCATCAGGCTGCCGCCATTGACCGGCGTAAAATCATCCCTGTGCATCACCGAAGGCACATGGTGGCTTGCGATACATCGCCAATTTGTAATTCCCGTTGCGCTGTGTTTATAGCCGCCGGAATAACCGCCATAGGGATTTCCCTGAACATGGCCAATCAGAATCGGAATATCACATTCAAACACATATTTATTCATGTAAACCGGGTCTCCCCGCTGTGTCGTCCCAAGATAAATCATATGCTCCGCATCTTCGCTGTCATGGCTGATAATCTGACCGGAATACCAGAACTCATCAAAAAGCGCTTCTCCAAAAATGGCTTTGACATCCGATTCTCTGCTTCTCGGATGGAGACCGTTAGAGATAATAAAAAGAATATCCTTCTTTTCCACGCCTGCGGCATAAAGTTCGTTTAAAATACAGCGAATTGCCACTTTTCGATGGCTGGACGGCTGTTCGCCACCCTTAACCCGGTCAGGGACAACCATGGTCACTGTGCTTCCCCTGTGGGCGAGTTCCGTCAACGGAGCCATTCCAATCGGATGGGCCAGACTCTCCATATACGCAGCCTCCAACGACGCTTCCGGAATATAGGCAGGCTCCTCTACGGTCTCTCCCGGAATAAAAATATCCGTGGTGTCCGGCAGCTCCGCCGCCATTTTGCCATGACCGTACTCAAATTCAAGTTTCATCACACATCCCTCCATTTTCAAGTTCATGGGCCGCCTCTCCGGAAAACACGGCAATTGAAATCTCCGAGCCATTTATGTGATTAAGCAGCGCCGCAGGAACCGTCACATGGGCCATCTCTCCCGGCGCCAGATACTTTCGTTTAAAGCGGCAGATGACCTTCGCCTCATCAAACACCTCGATGACGCTTTCTTTAAAAATTCCATTTACCCGGAAAGAAATCTCCACATGCTTTTCCACATTTCCCGTGCGAATGTATTGCGGAACGGTATAAGTGACATGGCTTCCTTTTTTTACGGCGACCGTTTTCCCGGTTTCCCGGCAGTTCCTCCCGGACGCATACAATGCGGCCGCCCTTCCGGCCCTGCTGCTTTCAGCCGTCACAAAATCCACCAAATCATGAACATGCACCACGTTGCCGCAGCTAAATACTCCCGGTTCCTGAGTTTCCATATTTTCATAAACGACGGCGCCCTTTGTCCTGTCATCCACAGGAATACCGGCCTTTCGTGTCAATTCATTTTCAGGAATCAGGCCAACCGATAACAGCAGCGTATCGCAGTCAAACACCATTTCCGTCCCCGGTATCGGTCTGCGGCTTTTATCCACCCGGGCCACCGTCACCTTTTCTACCCGGTGAAGTCCCTCCACATTCGTCACCGTATGGGACAAATAAAGAGGAATTCCATAATCCTCCAGACATTGGACAACATTCCGGTTCAGACCGTTACAGTAGGGCATCAGCTCCACACAGGCCAGGACCTTTGCCCCCTCAAGGGTCATACGCCGGGCCATAATCAATCCGATATCACCGCTTCCAAGAATAACGACACGTTTTCCGACCATCCAGCCTTCGATATTTATATAACGCTGCGCCGTTCCCGCCGTATATATGCCGGCCGGACGTTCCCCGGGAATTCCAACCGCCCCGCGGGTTCGCTCTCTGCAGCCCATAGCCAGCACAATGGCTTTTCCTTTTATCCGGACCAGGCCGTCACAGGTATTACACGCCGTCACCCGATGATTTTCAACGGACAATACCATCGTATCCAGCATCATTTCCACGCCGCAGGCTTTGGCTTTTGCTACAAAGCGTTCCGCATATTCCGGTCCGGTCAGTTCTTCTTTAAAATAGTGCAGCCCAAAGCCATTGTGAATACACTGGTTTAAAATACCTCCGGCCATCTTATCCCGTTCAATCACCAGAACATCCCCGGCGCCAGCTTCTTTGGCCGCACAGGCCGCCGCCAGTCCCGCCGGACCGCCGCCCACTACAATGACGTCATATACCGCCTTCATTGCCGGCCACCTCCCTGATTGCTGACGTAATAATGAATGTTCCCTGTTCATCCATTAAAATATCCTTTGCACGCACTCCAAGCTCCCGGGCCAGAATCTCATGGACACGCGGCCCGCAGAAGCCTCCCTGACAGCGGCCCATTCCCGCATTGCAGCGCCGTTTAATGGCGTCGATGGTCCGGGGAACAATCGGTCTGTGAATTGCTTCAACGATTTCTCCCTCCGTAACGGTTTCACACCGACAGATAATTCTTCCATACAAAGGATTTTCTGAAATTAATTTTCGTCTTTCTTCATTATTCAGCCTGCGAAAGCGCACCGTTTTTCTCTGATTTATCCAGCGTTGTTTCGGCTGCAGCTCAAGTCCGCACTGAACCAGTATTTTTTCCGCTTCCTCCGCAATGGCCGGCGCGCTTGAAAGACCGGGCGATTTGATTCCGGCCAGATTAATAAAATGGGGACAGATTGGCGATTCTCCAATCACAAAATCCGGAATTTGGGTATTTGGCCGCACTCCGGCGTATTCATGAATAATTTCTCCAAAATCAATGCCCGGCACAGAACGATGCCCCTCCCCTTTCAGCAGTTCAAGGGTTGCCGGGTTTGTGCCCACATGGTCGCCGTCCTGCACCTCATAACAATCCGGCCCCACAAGCAGATTACCATGCACTGTCGGCGTCACGCAAATCCCTTTAAACCCGTGTTCATCCGGACAGGGAAATACAATGGAATGTAATTTTTCCCCTTCCCCTTTATCAAGTACATAATACTGCCCGGCAAAATTTGTCTGATACAAATTCGTTCCGCCAACCATTCGATAAATCCGGGCCGACCACCCGCCGCCGGCATTGACCACATATTTTGCTTCATATGTCCCCGCCGTTGTCGTCACGACAAAATGGCCGTGAATCCTCTCGATGGCCGTCACTTCGCAATCCAGCTTTATTTCCGTGCCGTTACGCACGGCCGTTTCCGCCATTGCAATACAATATTCCCAGGGGTTAATAATCCCTGAACCCGGCGCATACAGCGCGGCCTTAATCCCGGGATTCAACGCCGGTTCCAGCCTCAACGCTTCGTTCCGGTCAACGATTCGGACGCCCTCAGCGCCATTGGCCACGCCCCGCCGATACAGTTCTTCAATATAATTTAATTCGTGGGGATTGTCATAAGCAATGACAAACGTCGGCATCGAAAGACGTTCAACATCCAGCTTTTCGCAGATTTCTTTCGCCAGTTCAATCCCCCGTATATTTAGTTTTGCTTCCATACTCCCCACCGGACAGTCAAATCCGGCATGAAGAATGGCGGTATTGGCCTTTGTGCAGCCATTGGCCACATCATTATAGCGTTCACATATGCATACGGATAACTCGTATTTCGACAACTGATAAGCCACGGCCGCGCCGACAACACCGCAGCCGACAATCAAGACATCATACATACGTCCACCTCTTTCTACCACCATTTAATCTGTTCCGTAATATACTGTCTCTTTTCAATAAATTCGGGAGATGTGACATCCCTCGGCCGCGGCAGGTCAATATACAAATCTTCTTTAATCGTCGTCGGCTTATTCGACAAAATCAATACCCGTTCCGCCAGATATACCGCTTCTTCAATGTTATGGGTAATAAACAATACGGTCGCTCCCGTATTTTTCCACAGGCGCAGCACCTCATCCTCCAGATAAAACCGCAGTTTAATATCCATCTGTCCATAAGGCTCGTCCATGAGAAGCAAATCCGGATTCATGGCAAATGCCCGCCCGATAATAATTCGCTGTTCCGTTGATACGGATAACTGATGGGGATAAGCGTTTCGGAATTCTTCAAGCCCCATCAGCTTAATAATATTTTCAACGCGGACATCCATCTCCGCCTTCGGCACCTTTTTTAATTCAAGACCAAACCGCAGATTCTGTTCCACCGTCTTCCATGGAAGGGCTGACGGTTCCTGAAATACAAAGGCCAGATTGTGCTTCTTCGGGTCAGCGCTTTCACCGTCAATCAGCAAATCTCCCTTTGTCGGCATATAAATACGTGTCAGCAGATTCAAAAATGTTGTCTTTCCGCAGCCTGTCGGTCCGACAATACAGATAAACTCCCCTTTTTTTACATTGAAAGAAATATCATTCAGCACCTGCAGACTCCCGAAATTTTTCGTCAGATTATGAACCTCAACTTTATATTCACTCTTACCCATTTCTTTCCTCCATGCTTTCTACAATGCCAAATCTGTATTTTCCGAAATTTCTTTTCGGATTTTGAGAAACTTCGTATCAATGGTATTTCTGGGGCGCGGCAAATCGATGTCATAAATCGCCTTAACATGGGCCGGACAATTGCTTAACAGCACAATACGGTCTGCCAGATAAATCGCCTCTTCGATATTATTCGTCACAAAAACCACCGTCCGCTTTTCTGTCTCCCAGATACGCTGTATTTCCTCCTCCATGGCATATCTTGTCTGTGCGTCCAAAGCCCCAAAGGGTTCATCCATCAAAAGAATTTCCGGATTATTCGCATAGGCTCTGGCAATACTGACACGCTGCTTCATGCCGCCGGAAAGCTCGTCAGGATAGCTTTTTTCAAATCCCTGAAGGCCCACCAGACGAATATATTTCCGGGCGATTTCCCGCCGTTCTTTTTTCGCCATTCCTTTAATTTTCAAGCCGAATTCGACATTTTCCATAACCGTTTTCCAGGGCATCAGCGCCCGCTTCTGAAAAACCATACCGATACGTTCATCGCTGCCATGAATCGCTTCGCCATCCAGGAGAATTCTTCCGTCCACCGGTTTTTCCAGTCCGGCTATCATATTTAACAATATGGTCTTACCGCAGCGTCCCGGTCCCAAAAGGACAAGAAATTCCGAATCCCGCACGTCTATGGATACGTCCACGGCCGCATCAAACACCTGACGGTTGACAATATAGCTTTGGGAAATATGTTCCAATTTCAATTTGATTTTTTCGTTGTCCATGGGCAGATAATCCTTTCTAAAAATTGAATGACAATGGCAAGTAAATAACCGACAACACCGATACAAATCATGGAAAGCAGGCAAAGAGGATAATCCCCGGAATCCATTCCCCGGATAATAAGAAAGCCGACACCGGATTTGCCTCCGAGCATCTCGGCTGCCAGTACGACCATCCAGCCCGCGGAGGTCGAATTGCGAATACCGGCAAAAATGGCGTCCAGCGCCGAAGGAATCGCGATTTCAAATAACATCTGACGGCCGTTTGCATGAAAAATTGTTCCGATATCCAAATATTCCTGCAAAACATTGGATATACCGGCCTGCGTATTGACAACAACCGGCATCAACGCCCCCACAAATACAATCAGAACCTTTGGAAATTCGCCCGTACCAAACCACATTGTCACAAGCGGTACCCAGGCCAGCGGCGGAACTGCTCGGAAAGCCGTAAAAACAGGACCGAAGATGGCATTGGCTTTTTTATTCCATCCGATTAAAATGCCAAAGGATATGCCAAGCGTCCAGGCAAAGGCCAGGGCGATAAACACGCGTTTCAGGCTGGCCCATATGTGACCCAGCAATCCAAGATTTTTAATGGGTTTTTCCAGAATTTTCAAATAGCGCTCCCACACCTCGACGGGCGACGGAAATTTGGACATCGTTCCCGACGAAGCCAGTATCCAGAGACAAATTAACAGGATAATGGACAGTACCGGCAAAAACCTGTAAATACGCTTACGCAGCAACTCCTTCCTCTCATATTCGCTGAGGAACAGTTCTTCTTTTTCTTTTTTCATTTTTTCCACCTCAGAACCTTTCCTTCAACAAGGCCTAAAAGCCAGGTGAAAATAACGCCAAGTACGCCGATAATAACAATGCCCAGAATGATAATATCCGGTCTTGCAAAGGAACGCCCCTGCTGAATCATATAACCAAGGCCTGCGTTGGCCGCCAGCATTTCCGCCGCAACCAGCGTCGCCCAGGCATTCCCCAAAGCGACACGGATACCCGCAAATGTCATCGTCATTGCCGACGGAATTCCAATTCTTCGAAATATGGTAAGATTCGATGCACCGCATATTTTCCCGACATTAATCAGTGTTTCGCTTGTCTGCCGGATACCCGTATAGGCATTGATGACACAGGGTACAAAGGCGGAAAAAAACACGATAAATGCTTTCGCCTGCAGGCCAAGTCCCAACCAGATGATTGTAATCGGAATCCAGGATACCGGAGGTATCGGGCGCAGGATTTCAAAAATCGGGCGCATAAAGCTGTCAAAGCCTTTAAACCAACCCATGAATAATCCCAACGGGACGCCGATGACAATGGCCAGTAAAAATCCGGTCAAAGCGACCTGGAGGCTGGACAGGATATGTACGCCGAGTACCGCTCCATCCGGATTCGGGTCGGACCATTTTTCAAAAAATAATCGAATGACATCCGTCGGCATCGGCACATATCTGCTTGGCAGTAAATCGGCGCCAACGGCCAACTGCCAAATCAGCAAAAATCCAAAAATACCGGCAATGGAAAGCATGGTCAACTGATAGGTATTCCGCCGCTTTTCAGACTGTACCTTCCCAATACGTTCTTCATTCGTCAACCGCCGTACGGTTTGTTCACTATCGTTCATCTCGCACCTCCCTGCAAAACACAACAAAAAAGAGAATCTCTCCCAGAAAGGATATCATTCTCTTTTTTGGGCATTTCATATATTTTTATACCTTATTTTTCAGATGCCTCTGCAATCGCAGGATTTACTAAGCCCTTATCCACAATCGTCTGACGGTCCTCTTCCGTATAATTACCAAGGGTAATGAAGAAATCCAGGGTTTCAAACAACTGGTTTGTAGCCTCTGTCACCGTTTCGCCGCTGCCGTTTCTGTCCTGCGCTTCTGTCGTCATATCGGCAATCGCGTCGGCCAGGGACGTACACTGGAACTCTTCCAGCAGGCGCTGCGCCGTCGTTTCAGTGACGGCAATTCCTTCATCGTCACAGGAATCTGTGAACAGTTCCACGGCCTTTGCCATATTTTCTTCACTTTCCTGGCACCATTCCCAGGTCAGGTAATATACCTGATAAGCCGTTGTTATCAAGTCTGTCTTATTTTCAATCGCGTCATTGGTTGCGCAAATCGTACTGATATTATTCAGTCCCATCTGACCAATATCTGTGATGCGTACATATCCTTCCTCTTCGGCCTGAACGGCAAATGCGTTCCAGACGCACATGGCATCGCCCGAGCCTGTCTCAAATGCCGTCAGGCAGGTACCTACGGCCGTATCTGTGATGGTGATGCCATATTCATCCAAATCCGTGATGCCAATGCTGGCCATATATTGCATAAACATATACTGCAATGTCGTTCCTTTATTCAGCAGTATTTCCTTTCCGCGCCAATTTTCAGGGTCTTCCGGATTCTCGGCAAGCTCCGTATCCTGACGCACGAATAACGCCGTATTAAATTCATTATCGCAAATACCAATCATATTGATATCATAGTTCTTCATACCGTTTAAAGCGCCCGGCGCTCCAACGTCGCAAATATCCCAATCCGCACTGGCTTCCATCATCGCCGGTCCGCCGGTAAACGATTGATATTCCACATCAATATTTAATTCATCAAAAAATCCCATCTTATCCGCCACATACCATGGCATGGAATGGGCCGAACCGGCAAAAAATCCAATACTTAATGTTGTTCTCTCGTCCAGCGGTGTCAATCCCAGGGTTGTCGACCCCGTTTCCGTACCTTCCTCCACGCTTTCTTTTGTTTCCTCATTTTCAGCCGCTGCGGCTGTCGTTTGACTGGAACCTGCCGAATTGCCGCAGGCTGTCATCAGCCCCATAACTGCAGCCAGACCGAGCGCCGTTAAAACCCTAAAACTTTTTTTCATGAAAATAATCCCCCTTTTCTTTTTGGTTGAAGCAGCTATCTTTGCTACGCAAAACAATTCTATCATTTTTGCGTTATTTTTTCTACTTTTTTCGTTATTTTTGCTCTCTGTTTTTGTGCAAACGTTTGCTTTGCCCCAGGCAAACAGATTCTATACATTTTTATGCGTTTATGGTATAATAACTTAAAATAAACATAGGCAGAGAGGTAAGAAAATGTCTTTAAAAAGTATTGCAGAAGAAGTAGGTGTCTCTATCTCAACCGTATCGCGTGTTCTTAATCAGGAGAATACATCCGCAGCCAGCAAGGAATTGCAGCGCAAAATCCGGAGTGTCGCACAAGCCCAGGGATATGTACCCAGCCATACGGCCAAACGGCTGAAGAAAAGCAAAACGCATACACCGTCTGCTCCCCGCACATTATGCTGCCTGTATGCCTGTCCGCCACAGGAGACCAAAGACGACCCTTTTTATTCAAAACTTCTTGAAAGTATTGAACGTGAGGCGCTTAACCATAATTATATTGTTAAATATTCCTTTTTACCCACCGCTCTGAATCATCTGGACGTGGTCTTTGATTTACCTGCCGACTCCCCGGAATACGTCATTGTCCTTGGACGTTTCGAACAGGAGCTTTTTGATAAATTTCAAAAATATTTTAAAAAGATTGTCTATATTGGCCTGAATACGCTGGATATTCCATGCGACCAGATTATCTGCAATGGATTTGATATGGCCCATGACGCCATCTTCTATCTCCATTCACTCAATCACAGAAAAATCGGCTTTCTCGGCGGCCATGAGGCCCGGTTCCGCGGTTATATTGCTTCCATGCAGGAGCTTGGCCTTACTGTTGACGATACGTACATCGTCAATGACATCCCCCTTTCCATGGAAGGCGGTTATGAGGGGATGCTTCGTCTTTTGGAAAAGGCGCCCGATATGACCGCTGTATTTTGCGCCAACGATATGGCGGCCATCGGGGCTTTACGCGCCTGCCATGATAAGGGTCTCCGAATTCCCGATGATATTTCGCTGCTTGGAATAAACGATATTGAGAATATCCGGTACACCACGCCGGCCCTCTCAAGTATCCGCGAACCCTTAGATGAAATGGGACGCATGGGCGTGAATCTGCTTTTGGACCGAATCGACCGCAGTCACTCTTCTTACGTTAAAGTCTTTTTCCCTTTTAACATCATAAAAAGAGAGAGCTGTAAAAAACTCTCCCCTGAAAAAAAATAAAGGTTCTGCTGCACATTTGTCAGTGATGTGCAGCAGAACCTTTTTATTCCATATACACCGGCGTATATTCTATGCCAAGCCGCTCCAACGCATCCATTTCCCGATGCTGGCAGGTAAACAAAATGACCTGAGCAAAACCCTGGGTGCTAATCCAGGCCAGTGTCCGTGCCAGCCGACGGTCATCATAAAAAACAAAGCTGTCATCAAAGATAACCGGCATATTGCCATCCGGAAAAAGAAGTTTTACCATAGCCAGCCGCAGCGCCAGGTAAAGCTGCTCCCGTGTACCCGTGCTGAGCTGGCCGCACTCCACAAAACGGCCCTCCGTATCCACCTTGAGATTCAGCTCATTATCCACAATCACCCGCTCATACCTTCCTCCGGTAAGCTCCCACATCATCCGGGAAACCTCCTGATTTAAAGCCGGTCCGAAATCAGAGTGAATCTCCTCCGACAAATCCCGTATAATAGAAATACATTCATCAATGATGGCCGCCTGTTCCTGCGCATCCGCCGCCTCTGCGGAAAGCTGTTCCATCTCGGACAATAGGGCCTCCCGTTCCATTTCCTTTTGTTCCATGGCTTCCTTCCGGACGAAAAGGCGCTCCAGAGATTTCGTAAGGGTCTCTTCCTGCTCCCGCAGCGATTCCATCCATTCTTCCCCGTCTTCACCTTCCACATCTAAAGATATGTCCTCGCCGTATTTTTCCAGATAGGGCTGCAGAGGAATCTGTATCTGTTCATATTTTTCTCTTAAAGCTCTCAGTTCCTCTTTCATCTGCCGCAGCATTTCTCTGCTGCCCCGTCCGAACATATGCTGTTCCATTTCATCATGGAGCGCATCCAGATTTTCCTTACATTCACTGAGCCTGCGTCCCATCCGCTTCCGGCCGGCCTGCAATAATACGGCCGTCGCCGCCAAAATTGCCACGAACACCAGAAGAATTCCCACACGCACCGCTATATTGCTTTTCAGGAAAAAGACAGCAATCACCGGTATGAGGCCGAACATCATCACCGAAAACAAAATCGCCAGATTTCTGCCCATCAACTGTCCATAACGGTCCGAAAGGTCGTCGTATGCTTCATTGGCCGCATCCCACCGTTCTTTAACCGCATCAAAATCCGCTTCCGCCGTTTCATGCTTCATTTTTTCATAAGCCGCCTTTTTCTGCTGATATTGGGCGGCCACATAATTATTTTCCTCAATCAGCCGGATAGCTTCCATCCGTTCCTGCTGTTCTTTTTTTCGGTTTTCCCGGCCGGCCGACTGCTCTGTCTGACGCCTTTTCCGAAGTTCCTCCAGCGCCTGCTGCTGCTTTTGGATATCATTTAAAAGCCGGTGCTGCTCTGCCTCGCCCGCATCGAGGTCCGCCATCTGCCCTTTCAGTTCCTGAATCCTGCTTTGCGAACTCCGGTCCAAATGGGCTTTCTTCTCTTTCCGCAGGTAATCCAGGGTCTGCTGTAAATCCACATCCTGATTTTTCGTCTGCTGAATATTCGCCATACAGGTCTGCAGAGTCAGGCCAAACCGGGCATCAATGCGGCTTTCCAGTTGGCCGATACTCAGCGTATTTTTAAAATTTGTTCGATTAAGTCCCTCAATCAGTGTATCTATCTGCCCGCCCGGAAGCTGTATTTCTTTTCCGGTTCGAAGCTGTTCCACCCGGAAAAATTCATCTTCTTTATAAAAATTCCGTGTCAAACGGTACATTTCGCCGTGATGCTCAATGACCATGGAACCTTCGTAATTCCTGCCCTGAGCCCATGGCTGAAATCTGGAATATTCGTCTTTTTTCGACGCTTTTCCGCGAAGCCGTTCCACGCCAAACAGCATGGCCTGAATAAATTGATGAAGCGTGGACTTTCCCGCTTCATTTTCGCCATAGATGACATTTATTCCCGGGGAGAGCCGTAAACTTTGCTGATGAAAACGTCCAAAATGGGATATATTTAATGTGTCGATAATCATCTGCCATTGTCACCCCTTCCATGGTACATCGCCTGGAGGCCATAGCTTAAAATCTGTTCCCGCCGTTTTTCATCCATCGGCATTTGATATACCTTTTTTATAAATAACCCAATCAAATTTTCTGAATTTTCATTATAAAGTTTTTCAAAATCAAACCAGGGCAGCGTCTCGTCTTTGATGGAAGCAATATTCCCCATCCGTGACATCCGCTCTAAATCATAGACAATATCCGTATCTCTGTACCCTTTCAGGATAACGTTGTACAGATGTCTCTCCCCCTCAATATGTATTTGCTGTTCAAGCCACTGCTCCATCTCTGCGCTGGTCATATCCGTATCCGATTCCAGAATCAGTTCCCGGTACTCCCGGCCGGCGGCCGGGCAAAACTGAATCCGCGTCCCCCGCTCTGTAATTTCCCCGTAAACATATCCGTGTTCTCCCGTATCCAGCCGGTCTATCGGTTCCAGAGCCCCCGCATAGGCCATCCCCTGGGAAATGATTTCCGGCTTATGGATATGCCCCAGGGCTACATAATCAAACCCGGCCGCTAAAAGCTCCTTTTTCTGAATCGGAATGTGTTTTTCATCGCCGCCATGGGCTAAGAGGATATGATAGCCCGGCCTGTCCAGGGGTCTTACCCGGTCATACAACGGCGCCGTAATTTCCCGATGCTCATAACTGAGCCCGTAAACCCATGTGTTCAGCGGCTCCATGTACACGGCGTCCATCTGTTCGCTTCGGAAAAAATGAACGTTGTCGGCCCATGAAAAATTCCTGTAATTGGAGCTTTCGCCCATGTAGTCGTGATTTCCCGCCATCAGCACTACCTGGGTTGGCGCAACGGCTTCCAACCGGTAATTTAATTCCTTCAATTCCCGTTTCATCGGCGGCCGGTGGAACACATCGCCTGCAATCAGTATCAAATCGACGCCCTGTTTTCCGGCCTCGCTTATCAGCCTGAAAAACGTAGCTTCGATTTCCTCCAGACGTTTCTGAGCCCACGGCTTTCCCTTATCCGGCACCGCCCCAAGATGAATATCTGCCACATGAATAAACCGCATTGCCGTCACCTCTATTCATACCATTCGTCATTTCTGTGCTTTGCATCAAATAAATGATTATAATTTAAAATTGCATAGTTCTTCAACTCTTCCGGCATCGACGCAATCATATTGACCCCAAAATAACTCCCCTGGTCATCCAGAAACATATTCGCCGTCAAAACCGGATAATCCTTCATGATATCCTTCATATATAACTGGAAAGGGCTCATCGGAAGTCCGGCCACCTCAAAAAGCAGGGTACTCAGATAATTGACGCTGAACATAGGATACTTTGAAAAATCATAGCTGACTTCCTGGCCGACAGTCTCCGCGCCAATATCGTAATTGGCCCAAAGAACGAAAGGAACCTCATAGCGCTCTTTAGATTCGGACCATAAATTCTGGTCGGTAATCCCGTTCATGGAATAAATCGGCGAAACAACCCAATCCGCCGGCTGATGGTCGCCGAACATTAATAGAATCGTTGGTTCATCCACCAGAGAAAAATATTCCACTAACTGGGCGAAGGCCTCGTCGGATATTTTTATGAGGGACAAATACCGTTCCAGAAGTTTTGCGCTGCCATTGGAACCAACTACCTCCACATCCGGCGTGAAATTATCGTATTCCTTACTGTAGCTGCTGTGGTTCTGCATAGTCACATCGAATACAAACATCGGCTGCCCCGGCGTTTTCTGATTATAAATATCCACAATTTTCTGATACGTCGCCAAATCACTAGTATAGTCCCGAATGACCGGAGCATTTGTAAAGCTTTCCTTAAAGTAACTCGTCTCAAAGCCAAAATATTCATAAACCTTTTTCCGGTTCCACCCATTAGCCCCGTAAGGATGAATGGAAAAGGTATCATAGCCCATATTTTTTAACTGACTGACCACCGTCGGCATTTCGCCGCTTATGTACTGCTGATACGGAATCGAACCGGCCGGAAGAAAGGCCATGGAATTTCCCGTCAAAAATTCATATTCGGAATTTGCCGTATTCCCGCCCTTGACAGATACGTAGAGATTTCCTTTAATCGTATTCTTCGTCATAGCGCGTATATAAGGCATATAATCCACATTCGTCTCAAAATCACCAAGAACGGCCGGGTCTGAAAAGGCCTCGTTCATAATCACAATAATGTTTGGATTTACCGAAGTAACCCCCTCTGCTTCGTCCATATAAGGTTCTAAAATCTCCTGAACCTTTTGAACACTGTAATCTCCCGGCTTTGACACATCCAGATACTGCATATTGGAAATAAAACTGACGGCAAATCCGTTCAACTGATAGAACGCATTTGGCGTAAAATGATATTCATAAAACCCCACCGCATCATGAACGGCCGGCATCTGCACGGATGTACCGTAGAGAACCCATAAGGTTAAAACCCCCAGCACGGACAACAGATGGTATTGGCCATCTTTTACGGGAAGTTTCCACCGGGTCAAAAGCCCGGCCGCAATCAGGACGATAAAAGCTGCCACAATCATCATGGTGTCCTTATCCATGCTGTAACTGTAATTATCCGACACGCTCATGGCCGTCTTTACCGATAAAATATCCCACGGATACAGCGGCACCGAGCGAAACTGAATCACATAATAATCAACCAGCCCAATAACCATTACCAGAAGGCTGCCCAGTCCCAGACTGATAAAGCATCTTTTGGATATAACCAGAATCAATCCGTAAAGCAGGTAGTAAAATACCAGATTCAGGGCAATCACCGGAAGCTCCATATCCTCGCCGACGGAGTGGGTCAGTGTTTCCAGAAGCCAGAAGCTAAGGGCCGGGGTCACTACCCACAGAATGATACTTGGAATTTTCGGAATACCAATTTTTTTAAACATATTTTCTGCCACCTTTATAAAAACAGGAAGGCTGCCTGCCGCAGCCTCCCCTCCAAAATCATTTTAAATATCACAATTTTTAACAGTTCTCGGGAACGGAATGACGTCACGGATATTGCCCATACCGGTCAAATACATGACGCAGCGCTCAAAGCCAAGGCCAAATCCGGAATGGCGTGTGGAACCGTAACGGCGCAAATCAAGATAGAATCCATAGTCTTCTTCTTTAAGGCCCAGTTCCTTCATCCGCTGAATCAATTTATCGTAGCTGTCCTCACGCTGGCTGCCTCCGATAATCTCGCCGATGCCCGGAACAAGCAAATCCATCGCCGCCACCGTCTTATTATCCGGGTTCATCTTCATATAAAACGCCTTGATTTCCTTTGGATAATCGGTCACAAATACCGGACGTTTAAACACTTTTTCTGTCAGATACCGCTCATGCTCTGTCTGCAAATCCGTCCCCCAGTGAACCTTGTATTCAAATTTATCATTATGCTTTTCCAGAAGCTCGACAGCTTCCGTGTAGGTCACATGGGCGAAGTCCGAGCCTGCCACATGTTTCAGCCGTTCAATAAGTCCCTTGTCCACAAACTGGTTAAAGAAATTCATTTCTTCCGGCGCATTTTCAAGAACATAATTAATGACATACTTTAACATCGCCTCGGCCAAAGCCATATTGTCCTCCAAATCGGCAAAGGCCATCTCCGGCTCAATCATCCAGAACTCGGCCGCATGACGGGTTGTGTTGGAATTTTCCGCACGGAAAGTTGGCCCAAAGGTATAAATATTGCGGAAAGCCATGGCAAAGGTCTCGCCGTTTAACTGGCCGCTGACGGTCAGATTCGTTTCTTTTCCAAAGAAATCCTTCGAGTAATCCACATGGCCTTCTTCATCCTTCGGCATATGCTCCGGGTCCAGTGTCGTTACACGGAACATTTCTCCGGCGCCCTCACAGTCGCTTCCCGTAATCAGCGGGGTATGCACATAAACAAAATCCCGTTCCTGGAAAAACTTATGAATCGCATAGGCAATCAGGGAACGCACACGGAATACGGCCTGGAACGTATTCGTCCGGGCCCGAAGATGGGTCATCGTCCGCAAATATTCAAAGCTGTGCCGTTTCGGCTGAATCGGATAATCCGGTGTGGAAGCGCCTTCCACATAAACGCTGTCCGCCTGAATCTCAAACGGCTGTTTTGCTTTCGGCGTCGCTACCAATGTCCCCTCAACGATGACAGCCGCGCCCACGTTCAGCCGGCAGATATCCTGAAAGTTGTCCAACTGTTCTCCAAAAACAACCTGGAGCGTCTGAAAATAGGTTCCGTCATTGATGACCAGAAATCCGAAGGTTTTTGAATCTCTCAGATTACGGACCCACCCGCCGATTTTTACTTTTTCATCCACATATTTTGAAGAATTTCGGTATAATTCTCTTACTGTTACTAAATCCATCTCTAATACCCCCGTATTATTATCAATCTTCTTTATTTTACATTATATTTCGTCTTTCGTAAAGGGGCAACTCTTCGCTGTAAATTATCATTTGGAAAGGTGGACTTTCCGTCAATTCGGATGTATAATACCCGTGAAACACGGTACTGCAGCCGGTTTCACTACTATCTGTACCCAGAAAGGAAGTTTTTAATATGGATGAACGTATCAAAGTATTCGCTCACAACCTGATTCACAAATCCATCCGGGTAAAACCCGGAGATAAGGTATATATCGACTATACCGGAGAAAGCACGCAGGACCTGGCCCGCCAGTTAATCAAAGAAACCTATGCCGCCGGAGCCATGCCTTTCCCCCACTACACAAATCCACGGGTTCAGCGTGAGATGCTCCTCCACTGCAACGAAGAACAACTGCGCCTGATGGCCCAGGTTTCTGCTCTGGAAATGTCCCGGATGGACTGCTATCTGGCTGTCCGCGGTTCGGATAATATTTCCGAGAATTCTGACGTTCCGGCGGAAAATCTGGCCCTCTATGAGCGTCTGTACAGCACTCCGGTGCATCATGAAATCCGTGTTCCGAAGCTGCGCTGGTGCGTTATGCGCTACCCGAACAATTCGATGGCCCAGCTCAACAATCAGAGCCTGGAGGCCTTTGAGGACTTTTATTTTGACGTCTGCTGTCTTGATTACGAAAAAATGGGCGAGGCCATGACGCCGCTTATCGAGCTGATGAATAAGACGGATAAGGTTCATATCGAAGGCCCGGGAACCAATCTGACGTTCTCCATCAAGGGAATTCCGGCCATCAAATGCGCCGGAAACATGAATATCCCTGACGGCGAGGTTTACACGGCTCCGGTCAGAGATTCGATTAACGGTACACTGACCTATAATACACCGGCCGTTTTCCAGGGCTTTACTTTTGAAAATATTTCTTTTACCTTTGAAAACGGAAAAATTGTCAAAGCAACCGCCAACGATACCAAACGTATCCATCAGGTTCTCGATACGGACGACGGCGCCCGTTATATCGGTGAATTTGCCCTCGGCGTCAACCCATATATTCTGAATCCGATGAAGGACACCCTTTTTGATGAAAAAATCATGGGTTCCTTCCACTTCACACCGGGCAACTGCTACGACGAAGCGCCAAACGGAAATCACTCCGCCATCCACTGGGATTTGGTATGTATCCAACGCCCGGAATACGGCGGCGGACGCATCTGGTTCGACGACGTACTCATCCGCGAGGACGGACGCTTCGTCCTTCCTGAACTGGACGGCCTTAATCCTGAAAATCTGAAATAAAACGCAAAAACATCTTCCTCAGAAAACTTGGAACAACGTTTTCATCGGAAGATGTTTTTATATTTCGACGCATCTTATTTATAATAACTATAAATCACATTTCCTGAGGATGCGATACCATTCACTGCGGAATCCTGCTCGTAGCCGGAAACCGTCCCATCCTTCGGGTCGGCAATGACGATATAGCCATTGACATAACCTTCCGCGACGCACCAGGTCCCTTCGCTGTTTTTAACGACCAGCGGAATACCATCGGAAATCATTGTCAGGGCGTCATATAAGCCAATTCCTGTCATATCCACCACATGGAAATCCGGCAGATTTGCCCGGAGATTTTCCAGCATGTCATTGCTGTCCAAAACCGGTTCTTTGTCCAATTTTTCATAATTAAACAGCCATTCCAATACGGCTCGCTGCTGGGCCATCTCGTCAGATTCTGCCAGTGCAATGCTATAGCCGTTCAGGTCTTTTTCTTCCGCCCGCATGGTCGGCCGGCTGATAATACGTCCCAGACTGTCCAAAACTTTCCCGCCGCTTTCCAGAGCGGCTTCATAGGCTTCTTTAAAGGTCGGATATTTCATCAGATTCTCATTACTGTAGACAAAATAGCCGGTGTATTCTTCGCTCTGGGCCTGGAATTCCATCTGAGTATTCCGGTAGGATTCGATACCCCTTGCAAAAAGTACAACGGGCATGTCGTTGCCGTACTCATTTGTCACAAGCCAGGTTTCACGTTTGCGCAAATCATCCCGAACACTGGTCGTGCTGATATTTTGAGTATCATTTTGATTATACAAAATATAATCTACCGCCATATCTTCCTGATTATCTCCCCGGCGGAATATCTCCAGCAAATCCCCGTCCACATCGGCTTCCCGGATATAGCCGCCGGGCACTGTGTATTCCTTCAACACATTGAGCGCCGAATCCACAATATATAAAGCATCCAGATGCTGCTCTTCCCCGGAAACATCGCCGACACCATACACCAGATTTTCACCGAGCAGCCCTATCATGGCAATGTCCTGATTTTCTCTTTGAATTTCTCTGCTCTCCCCCGTTTCAAGATTCGTCCACTCAATCTCCGTCACATTTCCCGCTTCATCCCGGTGGGAAACTACGATGCTGCGCCCATCGCCCGAAATGGCGCAGTCCTCCGATTCCACCTGTTCCAGAACAATCTCCGATTCTTTCATAATGATATCAAAGCGGTAAATTGTATCTTCCAGACAAATGTACAGCATATCGTTGTCATCGATAAAGGCCATCTTCTGAATTCCCCGGTTCAGCATATTAAAGTTCTTATCATACGGAATAAACAAAACCTCCGAATAGGTTCCGTCCACCCGGTTATACCGGTTCACCGTAATACCGAAACGTCCCTCGTTATCGCCATTATACATGTAGCCATATACGGCAAAATACAAATCGCCGTTTTCCTCGGTCCGCAGAACCTTGACGCCATGATTCATATAGCTGGAATCTCTGTAGCTGACCTGGCTTTTCCTCTCAAATCCGAAGGCCTGCGTCAAAAGATTATCCCGAGTATTGTAAACCCACAGACCGCCGTCCGCCACAAAGCTGATGTAGGTATTATACTCGACGTCACTTCCGTCCTGGCTCTCCTGCGCCGACTCTCCGGTCTGGGTTTCCTCTTCCTCCGGCTCTTCCCTGCCATACACCTGAATGTCCATCTTACTTTCATCAACAAGGCCCAGACGCATCCGGTTATTATTAAATACAAAGGACTGTTCGTCCAGTTTTTCATCCATCGTTCTGGAATAATCCAGCAGGTTTACCGTACTGCCCGTGCAGGACACCTCATACAATTCCCGAACCATATAATTATAGTCATTGCCGCTGTCATCCCGGGCTTCAATCTCATAAATCAACTGAATTTCTCCGGTCTGGCTGTCCAGATTAAGAATGGTCATGTCCACATCACTGACAACCTCCGGATTTAAGTCTCCCCAGGTAACGATTTCACTGTCCGAATATATCGATACTTTTCGAAAATCGTCAACGGACGCATCCGATGAAAAGGACAGATATTCGGCGATTCTGGACGACGCCGTCTTTTCGAAAAGAGCGTTATGGAAATCGGACACAAACTGAAGCTTATCATAGGCCTGAAGATTATTGCCATAAATCGCGCGGGTATAATAATAATAGGTCTGCCGCTCGTCATCCTCAACCGTCAGATTCAGACAATATTCTTTTCCCGGCTGCAAATCCGCCTGAAACGTAATTTCTGTCTGACGCTGTCCCTCAACACGCTGAATCTCCGGACATTCCCCCGACTCAATCTCCTGGCTGTTATTTTCATCCATCAAAGCATAGGAAATCTTTTGCACGTTGGTCACCGGCTCGTACATCAAAAGCGTCACTGTCTTATTTTCCGATACCGGCGTCATACTTAACCTCAGATAAGACGCATTCATCTCCTGAACATAAGCGTCCATTTCATTGATTTTCATGCCGCTGTTTTTTACATATAATTTAATTAAAGACGTATCCCCCTGATTTTTTGACGGATGAATACGGTCATAATTCAGAACATGATTCGTCAGGAGCAGCGCCACAATAAAGGATGCCAGATAAAATCCGACGATAAATAAAATTTTCTTCTTATTTTTCATTATTTGTTTCTTCCTCTTTCTTCAAGTCCTGAAATAGCAGACGGTACAAGGTCAAATCGCCGTTAAACTCTTTTGCGCAGGTCCGGTAAGCCTCCAGCCCGTTTTTCCGATGATTCCAGACATTGCCTCCCTTTACCGCACGAATCAAAATGTTTTTCGGCGTATGTTCCATATCAATAAATTCCAGAAGCTGGGTCTTATATCCCATCGCTTCCAATAACTGGCCCCGAAGGCCGTCTGTAATGAGCGCCGACATTCGCTCTTTGAGCAGGCCATAGCGCAGTACCGGAGCCAGCCTGTCATTTTTAATCTGCCCGTTCAACTCGTGCTGACAGCAGGGAACCGACAAAATGACACGGGCTTTCCAGCGAATCGCCTTATACAACGCATAATCCGTCGCCGTATCGCAGGCGTGAAGCGTGACAACCATGTCCACCGAATCCGCGCCCTCAAAATCCGCAATATCCCCGTGGATAAATTCCAGTTTGTGATAACCATATTTGTCCCGGAGTTCATTACAATGCCGGATAACGTCCGCCTTTAAATCCAGCCCAATCATCTTCACCGAATAGCCCATTAAAATATTCAAATAATAGTACATAGCAAAGGTCAGATAGGACTTTCCGCAGCCAAAATCAATCATCGTAAGCTCCCGGTTCTTCGGAAGCTCCGGCAATACATCCTGGATAAACTCTAAAAACCGGTTAATCTGACGGTATTTATCATATTTTGAACGGATAATTTTGCCTTCTCCCGTCATCACACCCAAATCCACCAGAAAAGGCACCGGCGTCCCTTCCGGCAAAATATAGCTCTTTTTCCGGTTATGTACCAATTTTGACTTGTCCGTCGGGTCAAAGGCCGTCTCCCGGGCCGCATTGTCCTTCCGTTTTCCAGAGGCCATACGCTCTTTTACCGTCACATTTCCCTTTTTCCCGGACAAAATGGTATATTCTTTGTCGCCGGCTTTAATCTGAGTCTGCTTAAAATCCTTTTGAATCCGCTCTGTTATCCAGTCCTTTATCTGAGCTTCTTCAATATTTTTGTGAAAAACCTGCGTTTTTGTATATTGAGCCGCCTGAAATACAAGATTATCCTTAATAATCACCGGACGAACCTTTATCTTCTGAATATCTCCCGGATTTTTCCGGTTGCTCAGCGTCATATCCAAAAGTTCCCAGTTCAGAACAGCCTCTAAAATTTCTTCTAATTGTTTCATATCTAAATCCTTTCCCACACATTTTACCATAACCTTTTCCTCTTCACAAGGGGCGGCATGTGCCGCCCCGCGCCCTAGCGTGGATAAAGTCTCTGTTTAAATTCTCTGCGCCGGTTTCTCCGGTAGCATATTTCATCATAAAGCAGGCTTGTCAGCAACGCCCGGCTCCAGTCCTCCGGCTCCGGCCGTCCGGCCCTCGCATAAGCCTTATCCACCATTCGATTCATCGCGACAGCATCCGGATATTCATCATACATACAACTGCCGTCGTATTCTTCTTCATCGCACACATCTTCAACCCAGCGAAGCATCTCCCGGCTTTGCTTCGGACATATCTTTTTCATATAATCCCGGTCTTTTAAGAACACATCTTCCTGTCCCCACGGACTGTCGCCAAACACATCATACAGATTCATCTGATGAAGATTTCGATAATCCATAAGCGCCTCCCATCATTATTCACAATTATGATATGCTTATTTTTACAATAAGGTTCCGCACCTTCCCCTCTTTTTTACATAGATTAAATTAAAGTTCGTTCAGGTGATTTTATGAATAGTGATTATTTGGGTATACTTGTGAATAAATCCCATCCCCTGGCAGAAGATGATATCCCCTCGGATTTGGTTCCGGTCAACATTCCCTTTGCCTATGTGGGCGACGACCGGCGCAATTATATGCGTAAGCCCGCCGCCCGTGCCCTGGAAGCCATGTTTCGGGATGCACAGGCCGCCGGTTTAAATCTCACCGGCGTCTCCGGCTATCGTTCCTATGAACGCCAGAAAGAGATTTACGAACAGAATCTGGCCGTCAAAGGCGAAGCCCATACGTCCCTCTATTCGGCCCGGCCCGGAACCAGTGAACATCAGACCGGCCTTGCCATGGACATATCCACGCCGTCCATCCGCTCCGCGCTGACAACCGATTTTGAAAATACCCCGGAGGGAAAATGGCTCCGCGAAAACGCGCCGTCCTACGGCTTTATCCTGCGCTATCCGGCCGGCAAAGAAAATATTACCGGTTACGCTTACGAGCCCTGGCATTTCCGTTACGTCGGCAAAAATCTTGCCGCCTATTTAAAAAAAGAAGGTTTAACGCTGGAAGAATATTATCAGCTTCTTGCATTATGACATGTAAATCGTGTATGATAGAACATAGAGTTTTTATATTGGAGGTATCCTATGGAACAAAAGAAAAACATCAAATCACGGCAAAGCGGAATTCTTGTACATCCGACCTCTTTTCCGGGCCCTTTTGGAATCGGCGACCTCGGCAAAGGCGCCTATGATTTCATTGACTTTTTAAAAGAGGCCAACCAGACGCTCTGGCAATGCCTGCCGCTTGGACCTACCGGCTTCGGCGACTCGCCGTACCAATCATTTTCGGCCTTCGCCGGCCAGCCCCTGATTATCAGTCCCGAAAAATTAATTGACTGGGAATTACTTACCGGGGAGGATGTCAAAGAAGCGCCCGAATGGGATGAAAACCGTATCGACTATGGAACGTTGATTGAATACAAAACCAGACTTTTGAAAAAGGCCTACGCCAATTTCCAGCACACGCCAATCATTTTACTGCTGGATGAGTTTCGCGCCTTTTGCGAAAAAAATGATTCCTGGCTGACAGATTACGCGCTCTTTATGGCTTTAAAAGATGCTCACGACGGCAAAGCCTGGACCGAATGGGAAGAAAAATATAAATTTCCGACGGCCGCATCCAGGGCCGAGGCCATGACACAGTTAAAGGATTCCATTCGTTATTATTGCTTTATCCAGTACATTTTCTTTAAACAATGGGAAGAACTCAAACTTTATGCCCACGAAAACGGGATTGAAATTATCGGGGATATTCCGATTTTTGTCTCACCGGACAGCGCCGATGTATGGGCGAATAAAGAACTGTTCCAACTGGACGAGGATGGATATCCGACAGTCGTTGCCGGCGTCCCGCCGGATTATTTCAGCGCCACCGGACAGCTCTGGGGAAATCCGCTCTATGACTGGGACGCTCACAAAAAAAGCCATTACCAATGGTGGATTGCCCGAATCCGGCATCAGCTAACCCTGACGGATTTATTACGCATCGACCATTTCCGCGGTTTTGAAGCTTACTGGGCCATTCCTTACGGTGAAGAAACCGCCGTCAACGGACAATGGAAAAAAGGTCCGGGTAAAGACTTTTTTGACCACATACTCAAGGCGTTTGACGGCTCCCTGCCAATCATCGCCGAAGATTTGGGCGTCATCACCCCGGCCGTCGAAGCGCTCAGGGACGATTATCATCTTCCCGGCATGAAAATCCTTCAATTTGCTTTTGACGACATTAAAGACAATGGCTATCTGCCTTATAATTACACGGAAAACTGCGTCTGTTACACGGGTACCCATGATAACGACACGACCCGGGGCTGGTATCGTCAGGCATCCCCCGAATCCCAGGATAAGGTCCGCCGCTATTTAAGCTGCGACGGCAGCAATGTCCATTGGGACTTCATTCGTCTGGCCCTGTCCTCCGTCGCCCGATATGTCCTCTTCCCTTTACAGGATATTTTCGGTTTGGACAGTTTTGCCCGGATGAACACGCCGGGAACCGGGCAGGGCAACTGGACGTGGCGCTATCTGCAAGACCATTTGAACCCGGGCACCGCCGCTTATTTAAAAGAGCTGTCTGAGCTTTACGGACGTAATCCGTCTCCGGCCGCCGAAGCTGAGGAGGTGCGCCGTCCATGATTCGTTTTATCTGTGTTATTTTATTTTTACTGCTGTTTTCCATTATCAGCCTGCCGATGTACCTTATCGTCAACATCATCGGCCGCTTTCATCCGTCGAAAAAAGCGACCGTGTCCCAGAGCTTTGTCGTCTGGGGCTTCAAAATGGTGCTGTGGGCCAGCGGAACCCGGCTTGAGGTGGAGGGCCAGGAGAACGTTCCCAACGATACGCCTGTCCTCTACGTGGCAAATCACCGGAGCTATTATGATATTCCGACCTGCTATACGCTGGTAAAAAATAACACCGGCTTCGTATCCAAAAAAGAAATGGAAAAGGTGCCGTGTATCAGTCGCTGGATGCGCTATATCAACTGCCAGTTCCTGGACCGTGAAAACGTCCGGGAAGGTTTGAAAACCATACTGACCTGCATTGATTTAATCAAATCCGGGACTTCCATATTTTTATTTCCGGAGGGCACCCGGGGTCTTGGTAAGGAAATGATTCCGTTCAAGGAAGGCGGTTTTAAAATCGCTACGAAAACCGGCTGTCCTATCGTCCCGGTCGCCATTCAGAATACGGAAAATATTTTTGAAACCCATATTCCAAAGGTAAAAAAGCAAACCGTATCTATCCGTTTTGGTACGCCGATTTTCGTATCCGAATTAACCCCCGCCGATAAAAAATGTCTCGGGGCGACCGTTCAGGAGCAAATTCGCGCCATGTTAAATGAAAAATAATCCAAATTCTTTCATTTTTACTATTCATTTTTAAACCAAAGCATGGTACAATTGACAAGGACTGAAATTTTAAGGAGGAAACAGACGATGATACCAGTTGCACTTTTGTCTACACCGGCTATAGTTCTGATTGTCGTCCTCGTGGTCTTAGTGGCTGCCCTGGCATTTCTTACATTCTGGGGAAACAAGCAGCAGAAAAAAGCTGAAGCTGCACAGCAGCAAATCGAAGCTGCCGCACAGCCGATGACCATGCTGGTCATTGACAAAAAGAGAATGAAGCTGACTGAATCTGGCCTGCCAAAAATTGTCATAGATTCCACACCGAAGCTCTATCGGCGCTCCAAGGTACCGATTGTCAAAGCAAAGGTTGGACCCAGAATCATGACCCTCATTGCCGACGATAAGATTTATGACCTGATTCCTGTAAAACAGGAAGTAAAAGCCATGGTCAGCGGCATGTACATTTTGAGTGTGAAGAGCCTGCGTGGTCCGGCACTGACAGCGCCGCCAAAAGTCGGATTTTTCCAGAGAATGAAAAATAAAATTTCTGGTAAATAAAAATAAGATGGTATTGAAACTTTCAATACCATCTTATTTTTATTTTTTATCGGTTCAAAATCAATGTTCAAAAAAGTATTCCTTTTCATTGAAAATCGTCGGGTCGTCCTTTACCTGTCCGGCCAGCTCTAAAAGCTTAGTCTTCTCATTCAGCTCCGGCGCGTCAATGACCATCTCCGCAAGCCGCTCCAGCACTGCGCCGAGGACCGGCCCCTGGGGAATTCCCGCCTGAATCAAATCCTTTCCATTGACCGCCAGCGTTTTCACTTCAAAGCAGTCGCCGCGCCGGAGAATCTTCCGGTATATGGCTTCCTTTTCCGCCAGCAGTTTCATCTTTTTCGGTATCACCGCAGGATTCTTTGCCGAAACGTCCGCCCGCTGCACCTTAATAAAATCCTCAAATATATCTTCGCCAACCCGGTTTAAAGCCCGCCGCACGCTGATATCGTTTGCCATATATTTTAAACCGTGCCATTTTACCAGACGGTAGACATTTTCCAGCGTATGATTGTCGAATTTCAGCCGCCGCATAATATTCCGGCACATTTTGGCGCTGACCTCTGGATGTTTATAAAAAATATCCCTTTCTCCGTCCGTCTTTTTCACCACGGGTTTTCCAAAGTCATGGAAGAGCATCGTCAGACGCAGCACCGGCGCTGCATCGATGTTTTTCAGCGCAATCAGGGTGTGTTCCTCCACATCGTATATATGATTCGGCGTATGCTGGGCCACGCCGACGATGGCATCATACTCCGGCAAAATCACCCGGGTAATTCCAAGAGCGCAGGCCTCCCGTATCCGTTCCGGATGGTCTGACACGAGAAGTTTGACAAGCTCCACCCGTATCCGCTCGGCGCTGACCTCTCTTAACGCCTCCACCCGCTGCGACATGGCCAATTTCGTTGCTTCGTCAATGGAAAAGCCAAGCTGGGCCGAAAAACGAATCGCCCGAAGAATTCTCAGCGCATCTTCATCAAACCTCTCTCCCGGATTTCCCACACAGCGAATGACCTGCCGTTTTAAATCCTCCATGCCATGAAAAATGTCCACCAACCCGGTCTCCGGGTTATAAGCCATCGCATTTATCGTAAAATCCCGCCGCTTTAAATCCTCTTCCAAACAGGCCGTGAATGTCACATCCTTCGGATGGCGGTGGTCCTCATACTCCCCGTCGACCCGGTAAGTCGTCACCTCAAAAGCCTCTTTATCCATCAATACCGTCACCGTGCCATGCTCAATTCCGGTATCTACCGTCCGCGGAAAAATCTGCTTTACCTGCTCCGGCCGGGCAGATGTGGTAATGTCCCAGTCCTCCGGCTCACGCCCCAAAATACTGTCCCTGACACAGCCTCCCACCGCATATGCTTCAAAACCATTCGCCGACAATTGCTGAATAATCTCGGCCGCCTTTTTCGGAATATACATCTTCATCTGCCCACCTCATTTATCATATAGAATTATTTTACCATTTTAAAACCATTCATGGAATACTTTTCACTCATATTTGTCAAATATTTATCTATTGAAGATTTCGTCTTTATGGCTTATAATATTACATAATGTTACAGGAAAGTAGGTTTGATATATCATGGATAAAGAAACCCAATTAAAAAAATATGAACAATGGCTGGTAACTCTGAAAATACTCACTGTCGTATGCCTTGTACTTACAATTATTTTGATTTATTTTTCTTACAAGGGGAAAACGGACCCGCTTGTCATGATTCTGGCGCTTTTGGCTACCATCATGTTTTTCATGGCATACCGTGAAAAATCCAGGGCTCCGCGTCCCGGAAGTCCGGAATACGAAGCGATTGAACGGGCTCAGGCTGCCAAAATCGACGCCCAGAAGGAACGCATTTACAGAAAGCAGCATCCATTCGATGTCGCCCGTGAACTGGTTGAAAATAATAAAGCCTCCGGAAGTAAATCCTCCGAGGCTTCAAAAGATATTTCATCAAAAAAGGACGCTTAAGCGTCCTTTGGCTTTTTTAGCATAAAATTCAACTTCCAAGAACCTTCTTCCGTATATCTTCGAAAGAAATCGGCCGGTAGCTCGTCCGTTCCACGCAAACGCAGATGGATTGCCGACAAAAATCCCTGTATGTGGGATTCCCATGAACATGTCCATAAATATTGGCATAAGGCATATTTTCATTAATATATAACGGTTCATGGGATAAAATCCAGAATCCGTCAATAATAATCGGCCATGCGCTGGCCTCGGCAAAACCACATTCCCGATACCATTCCGGCGTCTGGGTGTCGTGATTTCCAAGGACCAGTATTTTTTTACCATTTAAGTTTCTGCAAAGCCGTGTCACTTCGCTCTGATTTCCAAAGGCAAAATCCCCGAGAACAAAGACTCTGTCCTCCGGCCCCACAGTTTCATTCCAGTTTTTTATGAGCTGGCGCTCCATGTCCTTTATATCCCTAAACGGCCGATTCTCAAAACGAATCATGGCCTCATGACCAAAATGCGTATCCGCCACAAAAAAAGTGTTTTCCGCCATCGCTATTCCTCCTATCTACGGATTCATAGTAGCACACTTATTTTGTCCGGTCAAAAGCATTTTTATGGATAATATAACTTCGGATACTCTCTGCCTCAGGCTAATCTGCCCCCGGCAACTCTTTGCCTGCCCCATACGGGCCGACCGGCGGTATCCAACCGAAAAGCTCCGCCCACTGGCCGGAACTCCCTTTTTAGTTTCCCTATATATAAACAATGCGTTACCGCATGTGTTTATCTAAACTTTCATAGGTCTTTTTTCCCAAATTTCGGGACGCATTTACCCATTTATTGCCCTGATGCCCATTCTCACATACGAACAATTCACCTTTTTTACGAACCACCGCACCGCACTGGGCGCAATATCTTCCGATATCCGGCACCAGAGATTCCAGAACCAAAATACCTTCCTTCCAGGCTTTATATTTCAGTTGGTCGCGTATGCCATAACTCAAATATAAAACCGAGCGCCGCCCTACCGCCGCCATGACATATTTACTGTACTCACTGTTATACCTCGGCAGTATAATCGCGTCCACATTATTTTCCCGACTAAAGTCCACGATTTTCCGGCTAATCTGATGCGTCATATCTTCTTCCAGATGTCTGAGCTTTGTCCAGTATTTTTTATCCGCACCTTCTCTTCGGACATCTCCCGACGCTTTTCGGGATTTTTCAATCTTTTCCAGAATAATTCCGCATCGGTTGACATAAGCTCTCCCGCCTTTAAAAAACCTGACGGCCTCCACATCACACTGCCTGTTTAATATACAGCAGACGGCCACCGCATCCCCATTGGTAAACTGGACGCTGCAAATGCGCATGTCTCCATCCAGAATCTGTTTTAAGTTCTTTTCATGCGAAACCTTCTGGCGAATCGGAACATGCAGTTCCATTCGTTTTTCCCGAAATACTAACTGGGGCGACAGACATACCGCATCCTCAGGAATCTCACTGCCGCTTAACCGGCCGTGCATCCACTGCCATTTTTCACCATTCCAGACCTTTACCGTAATCGAATGACTGTCCAAATCTCTGTACATTCCTTTATATAAAGTAATGCCCGAGTTAAACATTCTGCTTGGCTGTTCCTTGTCTTTCCTGGCAATATAACGCCTTCCCGATGCCAATGCCGAATTAATTGCCGCCCGGCGAAAATATAGAGGTACGCCCTTCCAGGGCAGGGGATTTTCTACGGGTTTTTTTTCCCTTCCGACAATAGTCAAACACTCCAAAGCCCGCATAGCCTTCTGCTTATCCAAATCGTGCAATTCCTGATGTTCCAAAAATATTTTATAATAAAAATAGAGAATTTCATTATAAAGTTTCCAGGTATCCACCAGCCATTCGCTGTGAGAACTCCTCAGTGTGAATTTCTTTGTCGTTATCGAATAATATTCCTTATTTGGCATCCCTTTTTATCCTCTATACGCCTGATAAGGTAGAGTTTTTCTTTCGTTATTTCTTATACATTCAGCTTCCGCCTGTGCATACATAGAAAGCCTTTAAAAATAAAGGCTGCCACGGTGATACAGTGGTTCTTTAATATTATACATAATCTGAACGAAAAAGTCTACCTTTTACGGATTTTTTAAGTATAATCTGATAATTTCTTGGCATGTACCCATCTTAAAAATGTATCCTGAGAGACACCCAATTGTCTGGCGGCCTCGCGGGAAACAATTTTCCCGCTCTCCCACGCCCTTTTTATCTGGGCAAAGCCTTCCGGCATGGGAATTTTAGGCCTTCCGAAACGCACGCCCCGCCTTTTTGCCGCCTCAATTCCTTCCTTCTGCCTCTGTTTAATATTTTCCCGCTCTGTCTGAGCCACATAGGAAAGAATCTGCAAAACCAAATCCGCTATGAATGTTCGCGTCAAATCTTTTTCTGTACTTCCTGTATTTAACAACGGCATGTCCAAAACGACAATATCCACGCCCTTTTCTTTTGTAATCAACCGCCATTGATTTTGTATTTCCTCATAGTTACGCCCCAAACGGTCAATGGACTTAATCACCAGAATATCTCCCGGTTTTATCCGTCGCATTAACTGCAGATATTGGGGTCTGTTGAAGTCTTTTCCACTCAACTTATCTATAAAAATATGATTATCTGGTACCGGAAACTGCTGTAATGCAATCATCTGTCTGTCCTCACACTGGTCTTTTGTCGAAACCCGGACATATCCATAAATTTTTTGCATCATTTTATCAATCCTCCTTACCCATTTAGTATTTACTTTCCAAACTACTTTAATAAGAAGAAAAACCTAAAATAAAAAAACGCCAAGACTTGTTCTTTCAAGCCTTGACGCTTTTTCGTGCGGATAACAGGGTTCGAACCTGCACGGTTGCCCACTAGATCCTAAGTCTAGCGCGTCTGCCAGTTCCGCCATATCCGCAAAATATTAAAAAGACCTGCATACTTTGATGCAGGTCTTAGTGAGGCATCGGGGATTCGAACCCCGGACAACTTGATTAAAAGTCAAGTGCTCTACCGACTGAGCTAATACCCCACATCGTTCTGGTGAACCAAAACACTTTATGAACACGCCTTTGCACAACTGCTGTGGCTGCTCCAACTGGGCTAGTTGGATTCGAACCAACGTAATGCAGGAGTCAAAGTCCTGTGCCTTACCGCTTGGCGATAGCCCATTAATTCAATGTACCTCACGGTAGAAGGTGGATACAGGGACTCGAACCCTGGGCCTCCAGAGCCACAATCTGGCGCGCTAACCAACTGCGCTATAC
>CABUAW010000007.1 GCA_902489645.1 uncultured Lachnospiraceae bacterium
CCAATATGCAACCCGTAAAAGTTCCATATTTTTTAATATATTCCGGTTAATCTTTAATTATCTCTTTTTTTCTCTTGAAATCTCCTTTTTTTAATTTGTTTAAAATAAAGCATTACAAAAGGATGCAAGGCTTCCGCTTCGCATCCTTCGTATCTTTTGCACATTTTATTTTCCGGGCTTGTAAGAACTCTTTAATGAAACAATCCGGTTAAATACCAGCTTCTCCGGAGTACTGTCTTTTTCGTCCACACAGAAATAACCGTTACGGACAAACTGAAAGCTCTCTCCGGCCTCTGCTTTGGCCAGAGATGGTTCCAGATAACATTCTTCCAAAACTTTTAATGAATTCGGATTCAGATTCAAAGAGCCGTCTTCATTGTAAACGCCTTTTTCTTCATCGACCAGATTTTCATAAAGACGTACCGTTGCTTTGACCGCCGTCGGTGCCGCCACCCAATGGATGGTTCCCTTGACTTTACGTCCGGTAAAGCCGCTGCCGCTTCGTGTCTCAGGGTCATAGGTGCAATGAATTTCCGTGACATTGCCGTTTTCATCCTTTTTATAATCCACACATTTGACAAAATATGCGTTCATCAGGCGCACTTCGTTTCCAGGATAAAGACGGAAATATTTTTTCGGCGGTTCCTCCATGAAATCTTCCCTTTCAATATAGAGTTCGCGGCCAAACGGTACCTGACGCATACCCATTGCCTCATTTTCCTGATTATTCATCACATCCATGTACTCAATCTGGCCTTCCGGGTAATTATCAATAATTAATTTTACAGGGTCCAGCACAGCCATCACACGCGGACGTTTCAATTTCAAATCCTCGCGGATACAGTATTCAAGCATTGCATAATCTACGGAGCTATTGCCCTTGGATACGCCGACCAGCTCCATAAAGTTACGGATAGATTCCGGCGTAAAGCCGCGGCGGCGCAGCGCAGCGATAGTCACAAGACGCGGGTCATCCCATCCATCCACGATACCTTCATCGACCAGACGCTTAATATAACGCTTTCCGGTAACCACATTCGTCAAATACATCTTGGCAAACTCAATCTGCTTCGGCGGTTCCGGATACTCCAATTCCCGGACAACCCAGTCATAGAGCGGCCGGTGGTCTTCAAATTCCAGCGTACAGATAGAATGGCTGATTCCCTCAATCGCATCCTCAATCGGATGGGCAAAATCATACATCGGATAAATGCACCATGCATCACCGGTATTATGATGGCTCATCCGGGCCACACGATAAAGCACCGGGTCCCGCATGTTCATATTCGGCGAGGCCATATCAATTTTTGCCCGGAGAACCTTGGAGCCATCCGGGAATTCTCCGTTTTTCATACCTTCAAAAAGCGTGAGATTCTCTTCAATCGAGCGGTTTCTGTACGGACTTTCCTTTCCAGGCTCTTTCAATGTCCCCCGGTATTCCCGAATCTGTTCCGCACTCAAATCACATACATAAGCTTTGCCTTTTTTAATCAATTTAATCGCAGCTTCATACATTTCCTGAAAATAATTGGATGCGAAACGCACTTCACCATCATATTTTGCGCCCAGCCACTCAACATCTTTGATAATGGATTCGACAAATTCTGTCTTTTCCTTCGTTGGGTTTGTATCATCAAAACGAAGATTGAAATGTCCATGGTATTTCTGAGCTAATCCATAATTTAATAAGATAGATTTCGCATGTCCAATATGCAGATAACCGTTTGGTTCCGGAGGAAACCGCGTGGTCACCGCATGCGTATGACCTTCTTCCAAATCCTTATCAATCATCTGCTCTATAAAATTTTTAGATACCACTTCTTTTTCTTCCATAACATCTGCCTCCTGTTAATTCCTAAATATTGATTTTATCATATTCTATTAAATTTGTCTGCCATTTCTTTCCATATTCTGCACGCTTCTCAACGCCGTAACCGCACCCGTCCTTCAGGCCCGGCCTCCGGTCATCGTCTCATGCTCTTCCCGGATTTCTTTGTAAAGCTGCCAGGAGTTCCAGCGGCAATTTGTTGGTGTCAAAATTGCTTTCAAATCCACACGTTCAATGCCATCGCTGCGCATCCCCTTTAAAAAGGCATCCAACCGCCTGTCCGTAAATCCACGCAAAATCATCATTTCATCCGGAAAATCTTCCACCGGCGCATTTTCATCCTCCAGCGTCACATCCTTCATTCCGGCCAGTACACCGAGAGGTTTACCATAGTCTTCTTTTTCAACAACACGGATGCGTATTCCCATACGCACCAGAAGAAAGCGAATCTTTCTTCCCTTTTCATTATTCAAATTATATAAAAGTACGGTCTCTCCGCCTGTTTTAATCATAAAGAACGTCTCCCTTACCAATATCATTTTTTGTCAGTCCGCGAAGAAGTATTCCCACTTTGTCGCCAGCCGAAGCTTTCTGAGTCATCTTCCGGAACTGTTCAATGCCAACGACAGCAACCTTCCGGCTGCTCCCGTCAATCCGTTTGAGCATCACCTCATCACCAACCGAAACCGTTCCGGATTCCACCTCACCCACGATTACCGTACCGCGTCCAGTGATTGAAAATGTATCCTCCACCACGAGCCGGAAGCCGGACACCGGACCCGCTGCCGAATTTTCCTCGAAAGCTGCTCTTTTTTCTCTGTCTTCATAATATTGTTCCAAATCCGTTTTCTCTTTCTTAAAAAAATTAAAGATACCCATACACAACTCCCCTTTTTTATAGGAATCCATAAAACGAAACTAAAACAAAGTCATATATTTATCACAATAGCATTGACTTTTCATTGAACCAGTATAACAAAAAACAGTTCCCATGACAATCAAAATCTGATTCATATAGGAACTGTTTTATATATTCATTTTTCCATTTGCTTCGTCTAAGATGAATTACCAGCGCATAATAATATTTTTATAATCAAATGCAGCAAGACCACATTCTATGCCAATCCATCCGTTAAAATCAGCACTTATAAGCTTTTGTGCAATCATCATACCTTCATCGTCTCTCGGACTTATGGATATTTTATGTCCTTTCTTGTTAAATGCCATCAGATTTCCTGTCTGTAAAAAACCTTTATCCATTTCACAACTGCATTTCGTATTATCCATCGCTCTTCTCCACCAAACAAAAACAATAATATAAAAGACTTTTTCAGGAACAAATCCAGAAAAGACTTTTATTAAATACTTACAAAGCTGATGACAAAAATTGAACCTATAACTTCCTTACCAATAATATTTAGCATCTGGCATATCTCTACGTTGTATTGCATTATAAACCATCTCTTGTGTTTTTGCGACAAGCTATTTTGCATAATTTATCTTGTCTCATATTCGTTCTTTATGATTTTGGTATCACAATAATATATATAATGATTTGTATTTTACAAGCCCTCACATTTTTAATAAAACAAGTCCAAATCTTTTCAATGTGGGCAATACCTATCACTCTGCCAATTAAGCAAATAATTATTAATATAGCCAAAACATCATATCTCTTTTTATAAAATGTATATCTCGTGCTATATCTCTATATTGCTCACCTGAATTAATTATTTTTTGTCATTGATTTGCGCTTCTCATATAAACTATTATATTCTTAATTATTTCTCATTATAATTTTCTTCATTGTTGTTATAGTTCAATATCGTATAATAGATATACCAGCTAATTTAATTAACATTTAAAGCATTATGGTTCCACCATTCATCAGCTATGCTTGGAGTGTTTTCAGATAAGGCATTCTCAAAGTTTATCTTTTTAATGGTATCATTTTTAAATGTTGCTTTAATTACAATAATATCACTTATATTACCGTACTTATCTTGTATAGGATATGTCACATTAAAATCTACATCTGTATCAATAATAGACTGTATCTCTTTTAATATATTAAAAATGTCAAGATACATACCCCTTACGGTCATTTTATTAGAAAGATTTTCAGAACCTTCAAATTTTATTAAAGAAAAATTATTATCTGGTATATAATTAAATGTTTCTAGTCTATCAGAGCCTACTACCTTTTCTATTTTTTCTTTCAATTCCATTTCTTTATTCTTTTCAGTTTCATTTGCGACAGATGAAGATGTTTTTTCAACTCTTGTTGTTTCTCGTTGATTATTAGTTGACACGTCATCTCCACTTGGAGTAACCATAAGAATAATAAACCATATAGCAAATATAACCGATAAAATTATTTTCTTATTCTTTTTCATATCTTTATGTACTACCCATAGAAGAATAATACCGATAAGAGGAAAGAGTATTAGGAATAACCATAAAAACCATTTTGTTTCATAAAACTTCTTTTTGTCCTGCATTACGCACATCTCCCTTTATTGTTTTATTTTTTATAATAATATAGTAATTATATCTTATTCCAATCCAAAAGTAAATTGATTTTTCACATCACTTTGTGTCATAGATTATTAATCATAACTAAAACTATAATGTAATCAAAAGATATGGAGGAATTACATTATGGAAAAGTTTGTTGTCACCCCCAAGGAAGATAAAGCAGTCACTATGACAATTCGTATTGATAGAACATTACAAGAAAAATATAACGAGTTATCTGTTAAAACCAACCGTTCTCGTAACGAATTGATTGGAATGGCTTTGCAATATGCACTGGATAATATGGAGATTAAAAAAAAATAACTGCAAAAAAAAGCAAAAAAACCGGCCTCGCAATCGTTAGTTTTTTGTTCTAACTTTTTAAGGTCGGTTTAAACCAATAAATATTATTATTTTATAATAAAATGGATTCCAGAGACATTCGAGACAATATATTGATATAAATAATAATCTATAAAATATTTTCAGTATTACAATAAAATTCTTTTTTCTTTAAACACAAGATTTTTGTTGGTGGAAAATACTTGAAAGATAAGTGATATATTGGTTTGTTTTTTCTTAGATAGTATTAAAGACTTTTCAAGAAACATATCTTGAAAAGTCTTTCCTTAAATACTTGAAAAGCTGATGACGGGAATTGAACCCGTGACCCCTTCCTTACCAAGGAAGTGCTCTACCTCTGAGCCACATCAGCAGGGTATCAAATCTTTGAACCGCTTAATTAATATAATATATAAACGCTCTCTTGTCAACTGTTTTTTCAATTTTCCCTGCGCAGGAAAAGACTAAGTTTGATTCATGCCTTCCAGAATGTCGTGAAGTTTTCCTTTAATCCGGCGCAGCGCATTGTCTATGGATTTTTCCTTCTTTCCAAGCTTTGCCGCCATTTGGGCATAGCTGTAACCTTCCAGGAATAATTTTAAAACGGACAATTCAAAAGGGCTGAGACGTTCTCCCAGCTTTTCGCGAATCATCTCCATCCGCTCCCTGTCAATGAGGGTTTCCTCCGGACTGACCAAAGCGGGCGAGGACTGACGCCATCGTTCCTCCCATTCCAGCTCCTCCGAATCGCTCAGGGAAACATAACCGTTTAACGGACTGTGTTTCTTCCGTCCTGCGCTGGCCACCGCCGAATATATCTGACGGTCAATACATAATTTGGAAAACCGGTAAAACGAAGTCTCCCGGTCCGGGTTAAAATCCTGCACCGCTTTAAAAAGGCCAATCATGCCCTCCTGAATCAAATCCTCCGTCTCTCCGCCGATAAGAAACATAGAACGGGCTTTCTTTATGACCAGCGGTTTATATTTTTCCATGATACAATCCAGCGCCGCCTTATCTCCCCGGCGGCACTTTAAGATTAGTACCTCGTCCTTCTCACGGTCATCTGTCATTTAATTCATCCTCTGCCGAACAATTTCATAGGCCAGAATACCTGCGGCTACCGACGCATTCAGAGAATCGATATCGCCCTTCATCGGTATGGAGGCGATATAGTCGCACTTTTCCCGTACAAGACGGCTGACGCCCTCGCCCTCATTTCCCACGACCAGGCCTATCGGCCCTTTCAGGTTCAGACGGTACATTACATCGCCGCCCATATGTCCGCAGACAAACCAAAGCCCTTCTTTTTTTAATTGTTCAATGGTCTGTCCAAGATTCGCCACCTTTGCCACCGGCGTATAATTTAATGCGCCGGCCGAAGTTTTGGCCACAACGCCGGTCAATCCCACGGCCCGGTGCTTCGGAATAATCACTCCATGGGCCCCGGCCAGATTGGCGGTACGAATAATCGCGCCCAGATTATGCGGGTCTTCAATGCCATCCAGAAGGAAAATAAAAGGCGCTTCATTTTTCTTTCGGGCGATGTCCAGAATGTCCTCCACCGTGCTGTAGCTGTAGGCCGCCGCCACAGCAATAACTCCCTGGTGCTGATGTGTTTCAGACAATTGTTCCAAACGCTCTTTTTTCACAAACCGGATATAGGTGTCCTGTTTTTTTGCCGCACGGATGATGGATTTCACCGGCCCATCTTCGCATCCGTCCAGCACAAATAATTTATCAATGGTTCTTCCCGAGCGGAAAGCTTCCATCACCGGATGCCTTCCCTCGATTTTGAATTCTTCATATCCCATGATTATTCTCCTAACTTATCACCGATTCCCAGGTGTACAAGCGTTATCATCCGCTCATAATCCTGTTTCAAATGCAGGTATCCCATGACTGCTTCAAATCCGGTGGCCATCCGGTAGTCCGTCATCTCCGCATTTTTAGCCATTGTATGGGAATGAGCATTTCTCCCCCGCTTATAAACGGCCATCTCTTCTTCTGTAAAAACATCCATGAGCTTTACGGCGGCCTCGGCCTGCGCTTTTGCCTTTACAAGACGGCTGGAACGTTTATGAAGCCTGTTTACCGGGGCATTTCCCTGTTCCACAATGATGGAACGGATAACCAGTTCATAGGCCGCGTCTCCGATATAAGCCAGTGTCAACGGGGAATAGCTTCGCAAATCGATGGCTTCAAGTTCAAAGGTTTCCCGAAATCTCCGGCTAAGACGGCTTACGCTCTCTTCCATTTTACACCTTCTCTTGTGTCTTCCAGCAAAATTCCCTGAGAAGCAAGCTGGTCACGGATTTCGTCGGCGCGGGCAAAGTTCTTTGCTTTGCGGGCCGCCTGGCGTTCTTCAATTAATTTTTCAATATCCGCATCCAGAAGCTCTTTTTCCCGCTCGGTAATAATTCCAAGTACGTCGCAGAGTTTTTTAATTTCAGAGCGAACCGCTTCTGCCAATTCCGCACTGGAATCCGCGGTTACATGGACATTTGCCAGTTTAACCAATTCAAAAATGGCTGAAATCGCATCTGCCGTGTTAAAATCATCTTCCATAGAAGCTTCAAACTTTTTAATAAGCGCCTGCACCTGTCCCATTACTTCTTTTTCCGCCTCATTCATAGCCGCCTCAGTTCCCTGAATACCGTCCAGGCGTTCCACGGCCGTCAGAATTCGTTCCAGACCGTTTTTAGAAGCCGCCATCAAATCCGCACTGAAATTCAGCGGACTGCGGTAATGTGCGCTGAGCATAAAGAAGCGCAGTACCTGAAGGTCGTATTTTTCACTAATCTCACGGACCGTAAAGAAATTTCCGAGGGATTTTGACATTTTGACATTATCAATATTTAAAAAGCCATTATGAAGCCAATATTTCGCAAATGGTTTGCCGTTGGCCGCTTCACTCTGAGCAATCTCATTTTCGTGATGCGGGAAAATCAAATCCTCTCCGCCGGCATGAATATCAATCTCTTCGCCGAGATATTTTTTCGACATTACCGAACACTCGATATGCCAGCCGGGACGTCCGTCACCCCAAGGCGACGGCCAGGACGGTTCTCCCTCTTTTTTAGGTTTCCAGAGAACAAAATCCATCGGGTCTTCCTTTTCGTCGCTGACAGCGATACGGATACCTGCGGACAAATCATCCAGATTCTTTTTGGACAGTTTTCCATAACCTTCAAACTTCCGGGTCCGGTAATATACCGTACCATTGACTGCATAGGCATAGCCCTTATCAATCAACGTCTGAATCATCTCAATCATACCGTCAATTTCTTCGGTGGCCTTCGGATGGGTCGTCGCTTCCTTGACGTTCAGTCCCTCCATATCTGTCTGGGCTTCTTTAATATAACGCTCAGAAATCACAGAGGCCGGTACGCCTTCTTCATTCGCCTTTTTGATAATTTTGTCATCCACATCCGTAAAATTGGACACATAATTGACATCATAGCCCTTATACTCAAAATAACGGCGCACCGTATCAAAGACAATCATCGGACGGGCATTTCCGATATGGATATAATTATATACGGTTGGCCCGCACACATACATGCGCACCTTTCCCTCTTCTACAGGAACAAATTCTTCTTTTTTCCGTGATAATGTATTATAAAGCTTCATAATCACTGTACCTCCTCGTCAATATAGCGGGTTGCTACTGTTTTTTCATTATATTGGGTGGAAATGATGCCGCCGTCCGACATCCGGGAATAGACGCCCTGAAACCTTCCATTATAAGTATATAATCCGGTCAGGTTGCTGTAAAGCTGAAATTCATAAGGTTTTTTACCAAAATTTATATTTTCTGTTTTATATGGGCGGCAGTACTCCTGGGCAATATATTTTTGTCCCAGACAGCCTTCGACAATCCGCCGCCACTCCTTATGGCTGTAATCCACTCCGGCATAGACGCCCTTCGCCGCATAGGAATCTACAGGTTTTATAATCCAGTCATCTTTATCCCGCCGAAGAGCCCCCAACGCTTCCTCCGTCATTTCATCCAATTCGACGGTTTTCGGCAGATGTTCCTCAATAAACTGATTTTCCTCCGGTGATAAAATAGCCTTCGTCATCGGATGGACAAGTACCTGGCAGATAGCTTTGTGATGAACAATCTGGGTTTTGAAAGCACCAATCAAACAGACGCCGCCTTCCTTTACAGCCCGGATAAATTCCTGGATTTCATTATAATAATTCATCACATCCCCTGTCACGGCTCTTCGGTAAACCACATCGACCGCATGGCCTGTCGGTGAATAAAGCCTTCCGTCCTTATATGTCATATGACGAATATCGCAGACCTCCGCCTCAATGCCTTTCCTTCGAAAATGCCGTTCAAACACATAGAATTCCCGGAGATAGGCTTTATCCAAAAAATCCACAAGGGCCACATAGGGATTTTCCTTTGCATTTTCACAAGAATGGTAGGTTTCAAGGAAAGCATCAATCCAGGAATCTACCAGTTCAAAGCGTTTGGCGGCAACCGCCTTCTCAAAATGCATCCAGGCGTTATTCATATATAAAATATCATCCAACACCTTGTTTTCATTCATGGCGCTGGTGCCATCCGTGTTAAATTCACAAAATTTAAACGCGCCGGTTTCTTCATTATAAAAAATATCTATCCTGCAAATCGGAATCGCCACAGGATAAGCCGCGGGCAACAGAATTAGCTCTTCCAGTTCCTTTGAAAACGGAAACAGCTTCCGATAGTCCGAATCTTCCAGATAATTTTGAATAACTTTTTCAAAAATACCATAAGTCGTATCCACGATTTTCGAAAATCTGTCGATGGTCTTTTTGTCATATATTTTTGGTATTTGGAGCGTCCGGGTATAATTATTCCCGCCGGCGTTCAAATCCGAATGTTTAATATATTCTTCCATACGCATTGCCGACTTTTCACTCTCTGACATATGCTCCCGGATATAATCACCGATTTTTTTACTCAATTCCTGCGCCTTCATTTTTCCGTCACTCCCTGCATGTTTGTTTCATTTTCTATCAATGGATACCAAAGCTCCAGGGCCTCGCGCTCCCCGTCCCCGAGATTGGCTGACGCTTCATTTAAAAGCCAGTATAACATAAGACGCACATCCTGACCATAGGCCAGACCTTTATAACCATAGTCCTTCAGACTTTTTTTCGCAGCAACGATAGCCGACGTCTCCTGCGGCAGCAAAGACAGCATCCTGGCAACCGTTTCTTCATTTTCAAAAATACCCTTAATAAGAGCGCAGTAAGCCCTCACATAAGGCTCCGGCATACTGTCCGCAGAACGGATTTCAATAAATTGCTTCAACCGAATATCCGGAAAAGCCATCGACAGATAGTGCCGCAATAAAGCTTCACTTCCGCCATAGAATTCAAAGCACTGGCCGATATTTTTATCCGGCTCATACCGATAGCTGTCTGCGTCATTCACCACGATAACCGGAATCTCCATAAGCCAGCGGGCATAGGATTCAAAGCCAAAATCCTCATCAAAAATGTCCGGGCATACTCCGGTCCGTTTCGGGTCAACGCCCTGCCATATCGTGTCTCTCAAAAGATGGCCGCAAAAAGGCGCATCCTCAAAACGGGACACATTTTCGGTAAGCAGCGCAAACAGGGGATTCAAAAGCCAGGCCAACCGGTACTTATTGACGAAATCCTCTTCATCAAAATAATCCACGGATATATGGCAGGCCGCCGTTGCCCGCATCATATTTTTTCCATATTCTCCCGTTTGGCTGAAATATCTGTCCATACACCGATAGCGTTCTTTACCAATCAACGGAATCCGGGCCGCCTTTCCACAGGGAAGATACCCCTCCGTGACCAGTTCATAGCCCCAGTCATCCAAAATTTCTTCCACTCCCCCACGGGCCAGATGATACGCCTTCATGACCTTTTCCACAGAATCGAAAGGGGCGGTACTTATTTCAAGCTGGCATCCCGGCTCCAGAGTAATCAAAATATCCGCACTCTCCAGGGAAATAATCGCTCCGTCTTCCATGTGCTTTTCAGGATATTGTGCCGAAAGCCGTTCCATCAGCGTTCTGATGCCGTATCTGCCGTCAAAAACCATCGTTTCCCTCGTATCACGTTTCAAAATAAAGTGTTCTACTTCCAGACCGATATTAAAATTCCGGTTTTCTTTACATCCCTGCATAAAGTAATCCGTTAAATTTTCTATTCCTGTATTCATAACTTTCCTATTCTTTCTCAACCAGACAAATGGCATTGGCGGCAATTCCAAGTCCTTCCCCGGTAAATCCGAGCCCCTCCTCTGTCGTCGCCTTTACGTTGATTTGGCTGATGTCTATATTCAAAGCTTGTGCAATATTTTCCCTCATATGCATAATATGGGGAGCCAGTTTCGGACGCTGTGCGATAACCGTGGCATCAATATTGCCAATCCGAATACCTTCTTTTTCAAGAAGCCGTCCCACATGCTCCAACAAAAGAATACTCGATATTCCCTTATAAGCCGGGTCCGTATCCGGAAAATGACTGCCGATATCGCCCAAAGCCGCAGCTCCAAGCAGTGCATCCATAATTGCGTGAAGCAACACATCCGCATCTGAATGTCCCAGTAATCCCTTTTCATAAGGAATTTCCACGCCCCCCAAAATAAAACGCCGCCCCGCTGAAAAACGGTGAACGTCATAACCCATTCCTATTCTCATTTTATTCACTCCTGACTCTTAATAATCTACCAGAAACAGGAAATAATTTCAAGACGGATTCCTCTCACCGATACGATAAAAACGGTATAATAACAAAGTCCGGAACACCCTGATAGGAATTCCGGACTTTACTGTCTGTGTTGTTTTTTATATATCACATATCATCGAAAATATCTTTAAAAATAGCCTCACCATATTTCTCATATAATTTAGCGACTAAATCATAACAATAATTATCATCACGGTTTCATTAATAGCCAAGGTATACACTACTCTTATACCAATTCCACGGTATTTTATTTTAAAAAATCCAGTCAGATTATTTCCATTTTTATTTCCAAGTGGTTTACCATATCCATTCGGACTTGGTAAGGGTGCTTTTGACACTTTTATAATACCTGCCAATACTTGTTTCCGAAGGGAACCATCCAATCTACGATAATCTTTCTTAGCTTCATCTGAAATACGTATTTTCCACCCCATTATTCAAGTTCTACACTTTCTGCCAGTTCTTCCAGTTCTTCCATTGAAAATCCTTCCTCGGCCACTAAATTTTCAAATGGTGTTGTATTATCTCCAGTTCGGCTTTCGGCCAGTTTCAGCAGTCTAAAATTCTCTACCATTTCTAAGAATCTCTCTAATTTAGCAAGCTTGTTTTGAATTTCTTTATATTCTTTTACAGATACCAGCACTGCTGTCGGCTGATTGTTTTTCAAAACAATATATTCACTATTATTTTCTGCAACATCAGAAAAAATCTTTCCGGCTTTTCCCTGGCTAAAATCAGAAATCGGAACCAGCTTTTCTATACAATCCACCAATGTCATACTCATAATATCAACTCCTCCCACTTGGTATTATTATACTATATACCATTATTATATACAATATTTTAATTAAAATTCTGATTAAAATCGTCCGTATCAACGTCTGATTATTTTTTTGATAACTTTTTGATTACACGAAAAATAAAAGTCCAGAATTCCTTTTCAAAGGATTTCTGGACCTTACTGTGTAGCGAGGAAGGGATTTGAACCCCCGACACTGCGGGTATGAACCGCATGCTCTAGCCAACTGAGCTACCTCGCCATATGAAATTTTAAAAGTCTTTCGACTTCGTGGGACCTACAGGGCTCGAACCTGTGACCCTCTGCTTGTAAGGCAGATGCTCTCCCAGCTGAGCTAAGATCCCATATAATAATAAAACGACCCAGAAGGGACTCGAACCCTCGACCTCCGCCGTGACAGGGCGGCGCTCTAACCAACTGAGCCACTAGGCCATTGCTGTGAACAACTTTCATTGCCCGACTGCATAAATGATTCTATCGTAATACCAACAATTTGTCAACCCTTTTTTAACATGTTTTTCTTATTTTTTCTTTTATCTGTTTTTCATGTATTTTTCTACAACATGTGCAACTCCGTCATCATCATTCGTATCTGTAATGATGTCCGCCACAGCTTTCACATCGTTCTGTGCATTTTCCATGGCGACGCCCAAGCCGGCAAACTGAATCATAGAAATATCATTATACCCGTCACCGCAGCAAATCAATTCTTCCCGCTGTATTCCTGTGACGCGCAAAAGCTGTTCCAATCCAAAGGCCTTGTCAATCCCCGGCGGTGTGATTTCCATAAAATAGGGTTCTGAGCGGAAAATATTTAAAATATGGCCAAATTCCCTGCGCATTTCAGGTAAAATCTGTTCCAGATACCATCCGTCGCCCACCATCAGACATTTGGTCACCGGAAAATGAACCTCTTCTGAAAAATTATTTAATTCCTTAATCTCCATCTTATTAATTCCCGCTTCGAGCCGTACATATTTATCCGTTGTATCCTCCGTTAATATATAATCTCCCTGATAGGTCACAATCGGAACCTGAAAACGCCGGCTGGCTGCGCCGAGCTTCGGGATGTATTCGGCCGGAATCTTCTGCTGGAAAATAATTTCCTTCGTCTTGCAATTTTGAATAATACCTCCGTTAAAGGAAAGAATATAGCCGCCATAAATATCCAGTCCTAATTCCTGGCTGATGGCCACGGCGCCGTTAATCGGCCGTCCGGTGGCAAGTACCACAGTGGCGCCGTTTTTTTGTATATCAATAAGTACATTTCTTGTGTGCGCTGAAATTTCCTTTTTGGAATTAGTCAATGTGCCGTCCAAATCCAAAGCTATCATTTTATATTTCATCTTTTTCCCCCGTAAACGTTTTCGTTTTACGTTTATTATATAGGATTTTTCTCATTTTAACAACTGGTAAAATGCCTAAATAAGCCCATAAAACCGGGTTTTAGCTTGCAATGCTTTCAAAAATATGCTAGTCTATGAGAAGTGATATTTAGGAGGAATGAAGATGTCAAGTGTATATGATACACTCGTGGAACGTGGTTTTATCGAACAATGTACCCACGAAAAAGAATTACGTGAATTACTCGAGAAAGAAAAAGTAACTTTTTATATTGGTTTCGATGCAACAGCCGACAGTTTAACTGCCGGACATTTTCTTACAATTATGGCTATGATGCATATGCAGAAAGCCGGACACCGCCCAATCGCCCTTCTCGGCGGCGGCACAACGATGATTGGAGACCCTTCCATGCGTTCAGATATGCGCCAGATGATGACGATTGAACAGATTCAGCACAATGCGGACTGTTTTAAGGAACAGCTCTCCCACTTTATCTCTTTCGATGATGATAAGGCCATTCTTGATAATAACGCCAACTGGCTGCTGGATTTGAACTATGTGACATTTCTGAGAGATGTGGGCGTTCATTTTTCTGTAAATAAAATGCTCACGGCCGAATGTTATAAATCCCGTATGGAACAGGGATTGACATTCTTTGAATTTAACTATATGCTCATGCAGTCCTATGACTTTCTGGAGTTAAACCGCCGCTATGGCTGCTGCCTGCAGATGGGCGGCAATGACCAGTGGAGCAATATTCTCGGCGGTGTGGATTTAATCCGCCGTAAAGAACAGAAACCGGCTTATGGCCTGACCTTCAAGCTCCTCACTACCAGTGACGGCAAAAAGATGGGAAAAACTCAAAAAGGCGCCGTTTGGCTCGACCCTAACCGGACATCTCCATATGAATTCTACCAGTACTGGAGAAATATTGAAGACGTTAAAGTTGAAGAATGTCTCGGTTTGCTGACCTTCCTGCCGATGGATGAGGTTCATCGCCTCGGTTCCCTGGAAGGCGCAGAAATCAATAAAGCGAAAGAGGTTCTTGCTTACGAAATCACCAAAATCGTTCACGGCGAGGAAGAAGCGAAAAAAGCTCAGGCTGCTGCCAAAGCCCTTTTTGTTTCCGGCGGCGTCGCCGGTTCCGTACCGACTTATACCTATCCGAAGGAAACATTGGAAGCCGGCGTAGACATTGTCTCCATTCTTGTGGATACAAAACTGGCTCCAACCCGCTCCGAAGCCCGTCGTCTTGTAAAACAGGGCGGTGTTACAGTCAACGATGTGAAGGTTCCGTCCTTTGACGCCGTATACGGTTCCAAAGATTTTAATGATTCCGAAGCCTTCATGGTCAAAAAAGGCAAAAAAGGCTTCTATCAGATTAAAGCCGAATAAATGATTTTATATTAAAAAAAGCCATTATGAAAGTCGAATACAGGATTTCATAATGGCTTTTTTCACTTCATCTTCCGCTTTATTATTCTTCCGGAAATACTTCCAATGAAAGCTTTTTAAGCGTTCTGGCAGCTTTCTCAACATCCGGCTGAGCAAAGATACCGGATACCACAGCAGCCCCCTGGGCCCCGGAACCTTTCAGTTCACAGATATTTTCCGCATCAATGCCGCCAATCAGCACAATAGGAATGGACACTGCCCGGCGAATCTCTCCAAATTCCTCCAATGTCATCGACCGGGCCTCCGTCTTTGTCGAAGACCCGAACATGGCGCCGCTGCCAATATAATCTGCGCCCTGGCGCACGGCTTCTCTGGCCTGCGCTACGGTTTTTGCAGTCACTCCGATTATTTTGTCCGGCCCGAGCAGGGCACGGGCTTTTTCCGCACACAAATCTTCCTGTCCCACATGAACGCCGGCCGCGTCACACACCTGACATACTTTCAGATTGTCATTAATAATCAGCGGAATTCCATAGGCATCCGTCACCCGTTTTACTTCAAGAGCCTCACGGATAAATTCTTCGTCATTCATTGATTTTTCACGAAGCTGTACGAGGGTCACGCCGCCCCGTATGGCGGCTTCTACCACTTCCGAAAGTGTCTGCCCTTCTTTCAGCCATTGACGGTCCGTGACCGCATACAGTTGCAATAAATCTTTATTCATTCTTTTTCCCCACTATATTTTACACTGGATTATTTTCCTGTTCCAACTATTCAAATGCCACGTTTTCACGGACAAAATAAACATCGTACCACATCAGGAACATATATACGACCCAGATTTTCTTACTGTTATCCAGTTTCCCGTTTTTGTGCTGGTCAAGCATTTTCACCAATTCATCCGTATTGAAAAATGTTTTTGCCGCAGGACTTGTAAAGGCTTCCTTTACCTGGTTGTAATATTTATCCTCTTTCAGCCACAGAGTAATCGGTACAGGGAAGCCAAGCTTCTTTTTCATCGCCGTTGCTTCCGGGATATGACGCTCCGCAGCTTTACGAAGGGCATATTTAGTTGTGCCTCCGGCCAGCTTATGCTTTGTTGGAATTGTTTTGGAGAGCTTATACACCTCTTTGTCAAGGAACGGCACACGGGTTTCCAGAGAATGACGCATACTCATCTTGTCCGCCTTTAACAGAATATCTCCGACAAGCCAGAAGTTCATATCGATATACTGCATCTTCGTCGTATCATCCACATGCCTTACCTTATCGTAGAAAGGCTTCGTCAATTTCCACGGAGCTTTGGCCGGTGTGGCATTCTTGAGAATACGCTTCCGCTCCTTCACCGAAAAACGTTTGGCATTGCCGATAAAACGATGCTCCACATCCAAAGCCCCACGCATCAAAAAGCTTCTTCCTCTCAGTCCTTCGGGAAGGAAGGTTTCCGCGAACTTGCCGATAAGGCAGCGAAGTCCCCGCGGCAATCTCTGATAGCCCTTTAAGGATACCGGCTCATGATAAATATTATAGCCGCCGAAAAACTCATCCGCACCTTCTCCGGACAGAACGACCTTGACATGCTCCGCCGCCGTCTTATCCACAAAATAAAGGGCCACGCAGGAAGCATCGGCCAGCGGTTCATCCATGTAATACTGGATTTCAGGAAGAACACTCCAATATTCTTCCTCCGAAATTAATTTGCTGTAATTCTGTGTTCCTATTTTATCCGATAAATCTTTGGCATAGGAAATTTCATTAAACTTATCATAATCAAAGCCAACCGTAAATGTTTTATCCGCCTTTGAAATGGTCGCAATGTAGCTGGAATCGATACCGCTGGAAAGCAGCGAGCCAACCTCCACGTCACTAATCATATGGGTTTCGACAGATTCCGCCATCTGAGCGTCAATTTTATCTACCAATTCATCAAAATCCACATTCGCATCAATAGCATAATCCGGCTCCCAATAGCGCCGGATATCCACCTGACCGTCTTTAAATAAAATGCTGTGGGCCGGCGGCAACTTAAAGATGCCTTTGAAAAACGTCTCCGGAAGTACCGAATACTGGAAAGTCAGATATTCCTCTAAAGCTTCCGTATTGACCTTTTTTTCATATCCCGGATATTCCAGAATAGACTTAATCTCCGAGCCAAAAACAAGATTCCCGTTAATTACACTGTAATAAAACGGCTTAATACCAAAATAATCTCTCGCCCCAAAGGCAATGTCTTTATTTGTATCATAAATCATAAATGCAAACATGCCCCGGCAGTATTTTGGCAAATCCGTGCCGTACTCTTCATAACCATGGACAAGGACTTCCGTATCCGAATTGTTGCGAAAAACATGGCCTTTAGCGATTAAATCCTCTCTGAGAATTTTATAATTATAAATTTCACCGTTAAAAACAATGACGATACTGTTATCTTCATTAAACATTGGCTGAGAACCATTATCCAGGTCGATGATACTCAAGCGCCGGAATCCCCAGGCCGCCTTATCCGTAATGAACTGACCGGCGCTGTCCGGCCCTCTATGTTTAATACGGTCCATCATCCGTGTCAATACTTCTTTGCTGTCCGGTAACTCTCCTGTAAAACCGCATATACCACACATTTTTATCGCCTCCAAAATTTGTATTTATTCATTGTAGTCTCTTTTAGTTTCATTTGCAATCTCTTTTGAACTGCAAAGTGAAAGCAAATCCTCCGGCTTTTCTGCCAGTGCATGCGCGTGATTCTCTGTCAGTTCTTTTTTATCCCTGAATCCCCACAGGACGCCGACGGTAAACATACCGGCCCGGTTGCCTGTCATCATATCCACATTCGTATCGCCGACATACATACATTCCTCCGGCTTTACGCCAAAAATCTCCGCAATCCTTAATGCGCCCGACGGGTCCGGTTTTTTCTCAATGCCTTCCTGCTGGCCCTGTACCCAGTCAAATAAATCATCTCCGAAAAGATTTGAAATAACCTTTTTTGTCTGGACATGAGGTTTGTTTGAGAGTACCGCCAGCTTCACTCCCGAATCCTTTAAATCTTTAAGCGTTTCCCTCATACCGTCAAATACCACGACCTTATAGGTGCAGTCTCTGTCAAAAATCTCGCTATAAGCCCGGTAAGCCTCCTCAAAATGTAATAGCTCCTTATCGCCGGCATCCCGCAGCACCCGTTCAACCAGAGTTTTTGCCCCGTCTCCCGCGTAATATCTGAAATTTTCCGTCGGCAAAGGGGCATATCCAAAGGGTTCAATCACCCGATTCGCACATATAGCCATGGACGCCAACGTATCCGCCAGTGTTCCGTCTAAATCAAAAATACAAGCCTTCATTCCATCTGTCTCCAATCTTTTCCTCTCTGTTATCTCATAGAATTATAACGCCGCCGCCCACAAAAGGGCAAGGATTATCTTGTGAGATTATCCAAAAAGTGTTACTATAAAAACAGATTCCATCATTTTACTACGGAGGAGAAATGTTATGTTTAAAGAAAAAATACGCACACAAATCCTCGGCGGCAGCCTTCAGGATTACAAAAATCACTTATCCGGCCTCTATAAAGGTTTTTATATCACCCTGGACGGACTTCAGGCACAATACCTGGTAAAAATCGGTATCAATCCGGCGGATAATGCCGACATGGCCGCCCTCACAAGCTTTCTGAACAATCAGCAGATGAACCAGAAAAAACTGCTCACAGCCACGGCCGGTTCACACAGTATTTCACTTACTATTAAAATGCCTTCTCTCGGAAAAAATATACCGGATACAATCAACGGCATTGTTGAACCAATCATTGATTATCTCATCAGCTATACCTTTACTTCCGGCTGCTTTGAGTGCGGTGAGAATATGAGCCAGATTGACTGCTACGAAATCAATGGCGGTCATTACTTCCTGTGTGATACGTGCAAGGAAAAAATCCAGTCCTCCCTCCAGGCCAACCAGCAGGAAATCCAATCCAAAAAAAGCAGTCTCGTGGCAGGGCTTGTCGGCGCCTTTTTAGGTTCCCTCATCGGCTGTGTCCTCTGGATTGCCATTTATAAGTTGGGATATATCGCAGGCGTGGCCGGCGCTGTCACCGCAATCTGCGCCATGAAAGGCTATGCCATCCTTGGCGGCCACCTGGACAAAAAGGGCGTCATCGGTTCCGTCATTATCATGCTGATTATGATTTTCTTCGCCAATAAAATCGCCTGGTCCTGGGACGCTTACAATGCATTAAAGGATTATGGCTGGAGTTTCACGGAAACTTATCAGGAACTCGGCTATATTCTTGAAGAAACCGACCTGGTAGGCAGCTATTACGGCGAATTAATCATTGGCTATTTACTGACCATTGTCTGCAGCGCCAAAACCATTATCAACGCCTTCCGTGAAAGCACCGGAAGCTACAGCATCAAAAAAATTAATTCATAAAAAAACGCGCCGGAGCCTTGTGTAAGCTCCGGCGCTTCTGATTTTTTATTTATCTTTAATTTCCGCATGTAAATCCTGTAAGGATTTCACTTCACTGTTGCCAAATCGTTTTATCGATTTAATGCCGCTCACTGTCGCCCGTCCTGCGGCCATCGTTGTAAAATAGGAAATTTTCTTTTTGATTGCCGCTTTACGAAGATAGCTGTCATCCGCTTTACGTTCCTGACCTACCGGCGTATTGATAATCAGATTGATTTTACCATTCGTAATCAAATCCAACATATTTGGACGGCCCTCCGTCAGTTTATTAACCATTTCCGCCTCAACTCCGGCTTCACGAATCACCTTGCAGGTGTTCTTCGATGCAATAATCTTAAAACCAGCCTCCGAAAATTCTCTGGCAAGCTCTGCCACTTCCGGTTTATCCTTGTCGCTGACGGAAATTAATACGGTACCCTCGAGAGGAATCCTGCTCTGAGTTGCCTCCTGAGCCTTATAGAAAGCTTCTCCCCAGGATGTGGAAAGTCCGAGAACTTCTCCGGTAGAACGCATTTCCGGTCCAAGTACCGGGTCTACCTCCTGGAACATATTAAATGGGAATACGGCTTCCTTAACACCATAATAAGGGATATGCTGTTCTTTTAATTCAGGAACCGGCGACGGTCTTCCCGTCAATTCTGAAGTGACAATATCAATAGCCAAAGGCACCATACGTATATTGCACACTTTTGAAACAAGCGGTACGGTTCTGGACGCTCTCGGATTCGCTTCCAATACATAAACCTTGCCGTTTTCAATCGCATACTGCATATTCATAAGACCTTTAACATGCATCTCTTCTGCAATTTTCCGTGTATATTCTTTAATCGTCTTTACATTTTCATCGGAAAGATGCTTGGACGGAATGATACAAGCCGAATCGCCGGAGTGAACGCCGGCCAGCTCAATATGTTCCATCACCGCAGGTACGAAAGCATGTGTGCCATCGCTGATGGCATCGGCTTCACACTCGGTTGCATGGTTCAGGAAACGGTCAATCAGAATCGGACGGTCCGGTGTTACGCCAACCGCCGCCTTCATATAGCCGACCATACTGTCCGCATCATAAACCACTTCCATGCCGCGTCCTCCGAGAACATAAGACGGACGTACCATCACCGGATAACCGATTTTCTCCGCAATTTCCAAGGCATCCTCAACAGTCACGGCCATACCAGATTCCGGCATAGGGATTTCCAGCTTATCCATCATAGCCCGGAACAAATCTCTGTCTTCAGCCAGGTCAATCACTGCCGGAGCTGTTCCTAAAATCTTTACGCCGTTCTTTTCCAGGTCACTGGCCAGATTTAACGGTGTCTGTCCGCCGAACTGGGCGATAACGCCCACCGGATTTTCCTTCTTATAAATACTCAGAACGTCTTCCAGAGTCAACGGCTCAAAATAAAGCTTGTCCGATGTATCATAGTCTGTGGAAACGGTTTCAGGGTTACAGTTGACAATGATTGTCTCAAACCCGAGTTTCTTCAGCGCAAGGGACGCATGAACGCAGCAATAGTCAAATTCGATACCCTGACCGATTCGGTTCGGGCCGCCGCCGAGAATCATAATCTTCGGCTTTCCTTCACTGATTGGGTTCTTATCTTCACCGTTGTATGTGGAATAATAGTAAGCGCTGTCTTTTGTTCCGCTGACATGAACCCCTTCCCAAGTCTCTTCAACACCAATGGAAATACGGCGTTCACGCACTTCGGACTCCGGAATTTCAAGAATCTGACTCAAATATTTATCCGAAAAACCATCCTTTTTAGCGGCTATCAAAGCTTCATCGGACGGAAGCTGTCCTTTGAAAGCCCCCAGAGCTTCTTCCTCTTCCACCAGCTCTTTCATCTGTTCAATAAAGTACGCTTTTACTTTTGTAATTTCATGAAGTTCTTCCACAGTCGCGCCTTTGCGAAGGGCCTCATACATGATAAAATGACGTTCACTGGATGGTGTAATCAAAAGCTTCAAAAGCTCATCCTTGGATTTCGTATCAAAATCCTTGACATGACCCAGGCCGTAACGTCCGGTTTCAAGGCTTCGAATCGCTTTCTGGAAAGCCTCTTTATAATTTTTACCAATACTCATAACTTCACCGACGGCACGCATCTGAGTACCCAGCTTATCTTCAACGCCTTTGAATTTTTCAAAGGCCCATCTTGCAAACTTGATAACCACATAGTCGCCATCCGGTTTATATTTATCTAATGTCCCATATTTACCGCAAGGAATATCTTTCAAGGTCAGACCGGAAGCCAATTTGGCTGAAACAAGGGCAATCGGGAAACCGGTAGCCTTGGAAGCCAGGGCGGATGAACGGGAAGTCCGCGGATTAATCTCAATGATGATATCCCTGTCAGTTACCGGATTATGTGCCCACTGCACATTTGTGCCGCCGATGACCTGAATGGCCTCAACAATCTTATAGGATTTCTCCTGCAGACGTTTCTGAACCTCTTCGGAAATAGTCAGCATCGGAGCTGCGCAGAAAGAATCTCCGGTATGAACCCCCATCGGGTCGATATTTTCAATAAAGCAAACGGTAATCATGTTATTGTCCGCATCACGTACAACCTCAAGCTCCAACTCTTCCCAGCCAAGAACCGATTCTTCAACGAGAACTTCTCCGACCAGGCTGGCCTGAAGTCCACGGGCACAGACAGTTTTTAACTCATCCACATTGTATACAAGGCCGCCGCCGGCGCCGCCCATCGTGTAAGCCGGACGCAAAACAACCGGATATCCCAGCTTATCCGCAATAGCGAGAGCCTCCTCCACAGAATAGGCAACCTCACTCCGTGCCATCTCAATGCCGAGACTTTCCATCGTCTTTTTAAATTCAATACGGTCCTCACCACGCTCAATGGCATCTACCTGGACGCCGATAACTTCCACATTGTATTTATCAAGGATTCCTTCTTTGGCAAGTTCTGAACATAAATTAAGACCTGACTGTCCACCAAGATTTGGTAATAAAGCATCCGGTCTTTCTTTCGCAATAATCTGCTCAATTCTTTCAACATTTAATGGCTCAATATAAGTAACGTCAGCAATCTCCGGGTCTGTCATAATCGTTGCCGGATTGGAGTTTACTAATACGATTTCATAACCCAGGTTTTTGAGAGCTTTACACGCCTGTGTTCCTGAATAGTCAAATTCGCATGCCTGTCCGATAATAATAGGACCAGAACCGATAATCAACACTTTATGGATATCTTTTCTCTGAGACATCGTTATTCCTCCCGTTTGTTTAGTCTTCTAAATTTTCAACAAATATTATACATGAAAAAGTTTTGAGTATCAATGCCGTAATTCATCTTTCTTCAAAAAAATTAGACAAAATTTTCCAATCGAAGACGCATCTGATACCAGACCACATCGCCATGAACAGATTTTGACACGCCTTCATTTACAAAGCCGAACCTTGCATAATAATGAATCAGCGTCTCCTTACAGGTCAAAACAAGGCCCGCCCTCTTTTGGCGTTTTGCATCTTCAATGACCCGAAGGATGATTCTTTCCGCATAGCCTTTTCTTTGGTACTCCGGCCGTGTATTGACCCCGAAAATCATCTGCCACTTTCCTTCTTCGTCATGCATTTTCGCCTTTTCATACATTGCATCGCTCAAATCCGGTATATCCGTGACCATCCCGTTGACAAAGCCTATCAGTTTTTCATTCTCCCATAAAAGCCAGAAATGATTTGGATAGACCGCCAATCTGGACGCAAAATCTTTTTCTGTCGCTGCTTCGGCCGCAGGAAAGCACTCAGCCTCCAGGGCGGCCACGGCTTTTAAGTCTTTCATTGTCCCATATCTTATTTCCATAATCCTCTTCCTGTTTTCGAATCCTCTATTTGTGATACGGCTCTCCTTGTATAATCCGGTAACTGCGGTAAATTTGTTCCAGCAAAATCACCCGCATTAACTGATGGGGAAATGTCATTTTCGAAAAGCTCAACAGCATATCCGCTTCTTTTAAAACCTTGTCCGACAATCCGAGGGAACCGCCAATGAGCAGCTGGATATGACTCTCCCCTTTGACCGCCAATTGACGGATTTTGTCCGCCAATTGTTCGGAGGAAAGCATTTTTCCTTCAATGGCCAGGGCGATGACAGTGCCGTCCTTACGGATATTTTTGAGAATTCGCTCCCCTTCCTTATCTTTAATCAACGCCACTTCATGGGCACTGGCATTGTCCGGCGTCTTTTCATCTGCCACTTCAATAATCTCTGGTTTACAGTATCTTCCCAATCGCTTTATATATTCATCAATAGCCATTCGGTAAAACTTTTCTTTTACCTTACCAACACATATAATGGTAATCTTCATATTCCGCTCACCCTAGCGTCCATCCAGTTTTCTCAGAATCCACAGAACAACGGCGATGACAATAATCGATGGAAGCAGCCAGATAATTAATCGCGTAACCAGGGCAAGTATAACAAAAATTATAACAAGAACTAAAGCGATAGTTCCATAAAACTTCATCTTCGTTTTCCATTCCGGCTCGAGATTATCGCCATCGTCCCCACTGGTGTAGGTCACGGTCGTCCGCCGATAGGTATTGCTCTCTTCTTCAACGCCGTCAATAATATTATGCGCAATAATGCGGGCGTCTCCAAGCTCCTCCAATACTTCCGATTCTGCGCGTCCCCTGGCCACCTCTCCTTCAATATATTGTCTATAATAATTTATCTGTTCATTGACCTGCGCCCCATTTAATTCCTCAGAAAGCGCTTCCTGTAATGCGGTCAAAAATTCCTGTTTTGTCATAATACCTCCTCAATTCCCATGGTATTGCCCACAATTGCAATACCGCATCGATTCTTCTGTAAATATTTTTCTAAAAATTGGCGGACATCCTCCCTGGTCACCTGACGAATCCGCTGCAAATCCTCTTCCAAAACAATGGCCGTATCCCGAATTAAAAGAGACTTTCCCAGTCCGCTCATTCGATTGTAACTGCTCTCATAACCAAGGATTAATTCTGCCTGAATCTGCCGGATGGCAATATTTAATTCTTCCTCCGTCACGCCGTCACTTATGATACGGGATATCTCTTCAAAAATCGCATCCATAACCGGTTTCGTCAGAGACGGCTGCATCGCTGCATATATTTGAAACAACCCGGCCTGCTCATAGGAGCTGCCATAAGAATATATCGCATAGGTCAGTCCCAGTTCATCGCGGATTTTCATAAAAAGCCGCGAATTCATGTTGCCTCCAAGCAGATTGTTGGCGACGGTCATCACATAACGTTCATCACTTAACACGGTACAACAGTCAAAGGCCAAACACATATGATTCTGCTCAATATCCTTATTCCGCGTCCAGATAACCGGTTTAAATGCCGGAGAACAGCCGGAATCAGAACGCCGTCCCTGCGGTATTTTTCCAAAATACCGGTGAATCCATGTCATCATCACATCCTCGTCAAAATGGCCGGCCACCGAAATAACCATATTTTCTCCCACATAGAACTGTTCAAAAAATTCAAGAAGTTTTTCCCTTGTAAAACCGGACACCACATCTTTTTCTCCCGATATGAGATATCCAAGAGGATGTTTGTCCCACACAGCCATCTGAAGATGTTCATGCACCAGGTCCTCCGGCGAATCCTCATACATATCGATTTCTTCCAAAATCACTCCAAGCTCTTTTTTCAGTTCTCTTTCATCAAACAGGGAATGACAAAGCATGTCTCCCAATATATCCAAAGCCTGCTCCGCATAAATATCTAAAGTTTTTGCGTAATAACAGGTGCAGTCCTTACAGGTAAAGGCATCCATATTACCGCCGATAGCTGTCATTTCATTGGCAATATCCGCCGCTGTTCTTGACGATGTTCCTTTAAACATCATGTGTTCAATGACATGGGCCATTCCATTATTCATCGTATTTTCATACATCGAACCAACACGTACCCAAACGCCAATCGATACAGAACGATAATTCGGCATTTCCTCCATCACAATGCGAATACCGTTATTCAATTTTCGCTGCTGCGTCATTTCAATCCCTCTTACAAATAATTTTTAATAATAATGAGTATACTATAGATTTTGTTAAAATAACAGTATAATTTTATGAACTCAGAATTGTAACCTTGTCGTAAATTGTGTTATACTGTTGTCAGATGTTTTTTAAGTCACTTACACAAGGGGGAAATGTTATGAAAATCGGATTTGACCCGGATAAATATATTCTCGAACAGTCAAAATATATTTTGGAACGTGTCAATAATTACGATAAGCTTTACCTGGAATTCGGGGGAAAATTAATTTCAGACTTGCATGCAAAGCGGGTCCTTCCAGGTTTTGATGAAAATGCAAAAATCAAATTGCTCCAACAATTAAAGGATAAATCCGAAATTATCATCTGTGTTTATGCCGGAGATATTGAACGAAACAAAATCCGCGGTGATTTCGGAATTACCTATGATATGGATGTCCTTCGCCTCATCGATGACCTGCGTGAATACGGCCTTGAAGTCAACAGCGTTGTTATTACCCGTTACAGCGGACAGCCGGCTACCACAGTCTTTATAAACAAGCTGGAACGCCGGAATATCAAAGTCTATACCCACGAAGCCATCCTCGGCTATCCGACAGACGTGGATAAAATCGTCAGCAATGAAGGTTATGGCCGAAACCCTTATATTACCACGACCAAACCTATCGTTGTCGTTACGGCGCCGGGTCCGGGCAGCGGCAAGCTGGCCACCTGCCTGAATCAGCTCTACCACGAGCATCGTCTCGGAAAATCCGCCGGATATTCAAAATTCGAAACCTTCCCGGTATGGAACATTCCGTTAAAGCATCCGCTGAATGTGGCTTATGAAGCTGCCACGGTGGATTTAAAGGATGTCAATATGATTGACTCCTTCCACTTGGACGCCTACGGCGAAATGGCTGTCAATTATAACCGTGATTTGGAAATGTTCCCCGTTATCCGTCGAATTATTGAACGCATAACCAATGAAACGTCTGTTTACAAATCTCCGACGGACATGGGCGTCAACCGGATTGGCTTCGGTATCATTGACGATGAAGTCGTCCAGGAGGCCTCCCGCCAGGAAATCATCCGCCGTTACTTCAAAACAAGCTGCGAATATAAAAAGGGACTGATTAATGAAGATGCCATGCAGCGGATGTATCTGATTATGGAAAACATGGGGCTGAAACCCGAAGAACGCAGCGTTGTTCTTCCGGCCCGTGAATTAGCCGAAAAATATAAGGGCATTTTGATTAACAACGATATCTGTTCCGTTACGGCAATTCAGTTGGAGGACGGGCAGATAATCACGGGCAAAAAATCCGAATTAATGAGCGCCTGCGGAGCCATGATATTAAATGCCATTAAATATCTGGCCGGTATTTCTGATGAGATTCCTCTCATTTCCCACAATATCCTGGAGCCAATGATTCATTTAAAGAAAAATCATCTTCACAATAAATATACGGCCCTCAACAGTGAGGAAATTTTAATCGCCCTGAGCATCAGCGCAGTAACAAACCCTGTGGCCCAGGTTGCCATGGACAATTTGAGCAAGCTCCGCGGATTACAGGCCCATTCAACCATTATGCTGACCCGGAATGACGAACAGACGCTTCGCAAACTGGGTATCGATGTGACAAGCGACCCTTACTATCCGTCGGACAGTTTATCTTATAATTAAATTTCAAAAAATGAGTATCAATTTTCATTCAAAGAAAAATGATACTCATATTTTTTTGTTCAAAAGTTCATACTAGAATTATCTTTTAATTATTCAGGAGGTAATTACTATGAAAACACAGCGAACATACTTATTTTGGGTACTCTCACTTCTTACCGCCCTCTTAATCACCGGCTGTTCCAGTGCCGACAAAGCAGGCACACAGGCCAGAACAGACCTGACCTCGGAACACGTCCGCGGCCTGTATTCCGGCATGGCCCGAAAAGATGTGGAGGATTTGCTTGGCACCGGAGATAAAAGTCTGGCCGAACACGAAAAAATAGATGTTTACAGCCTTTCCGACGGCACAACCGCAGTCCTCCGTTACCGAGACGACACATTATTAGGTGCTTATCTTCGCGACAAAGATAATATGGAAACTTCGATTTTCGGTCAGGACACAACGAACATGGGTGGTGTCAACGGTGTCACCGATACCAGCAGTTCTCTGGAGCAAGATAATACAAACGATACGGATACCGGCGCCATGAACGATGGTAATGCAAACAACAGGGCTTCCGGTAACACAGGACTCGAAAATTCCGACTTAAATAATGCGGCCGATTCTGCCACCGAGGCGGAAAGCGAATCCAATAACCGATAACCTGACCCAATGCGCAAAAACGCCGCCTGGAAAACCAGACGGCGTTTCTTTATTTATCCGTTACATACGGAATGACTATTTGAATTATTCAGCAGCCATTTTAATGTAACCAGCAAGTCTTTCTTTAGCGTCTTCTTCGTTCTTAGCGAACATTGCTTCAGCGATTTCTGGGAATGTTCTCTGTAAGGAAGAATAACGTACTTCATTCATAATGAAGTCTCTGAAGCTTCCCTTTGGTTCTTTTGTGGAATCAAGGATAAATGGATTCTTTCCTTCTGCTTTCAGCAGTGGATTGTATCTCCACATATGCCAGTATCCGCAGGCAACAGCTTCTTTAATTCTTGTCTGAGCACCGCTCATACCACCCTTAATACCATGGTTGATACATGGAGCATAACCGATAATCAGGGATGGACCCGGATAGCTTTCAGCTTCTTTCAAAGCCTTAACCAACTGACCCTGATTTGCGCCCATAGCAACTTCTGCTACGTATACATAACCATAGGAAACAGCCATCATACCAAGGTCTTTCTTCTTCTGTTTCTTACCGGAAGCAGCGAATTTAGCAACGGCACCTGTTGGTGTGGATTTGGAAGCCTGTCCACCTGTGTTGGAGTAAACTTCTGTATCATATACGAATACGTTGATATCTTCACCGGAAGCTAATACATGGTCTAAGCCGCCGTAACCGATATCGTATGCCCATCCGTCACCACCGAAAATCCACTGAGATTTCTTAACGAGTAAGTCAGCGTTCTTTTCGATAGCTTCACAAGCTGCTTTAACTTCGCCATCACACTGACAATCTTTAACAGCTGCTAACAATGCTGCTGCGGAAACTTTGGATTCTTCACCTAAATCCATAGTTGCAATCCAGTTTTCCATAGCTTCTTTTACAGTACCAGTAGCTTTTTCAGCGGCTGCTTTTACTGTATCACGAAGACCAAGTCTACGCTGTTTCTGGCCTAAGTACATACCTAAACCAAATTCTGCGTTATCTTCGAACAGGGAGTTACACCAAGCAGGACCCTGTCCTTTTTCATTTGTTGTATATGGCATAGATGGTGTGGAAGCACCCCAGATAGAGGAACATCCTGTAGCGTTTGCAATCTGCATACGGTCACCAAATAACTGTGTCATCAATTTAGCGTAAGGTGTTTCACCACAACCAGCACAAGCTCCGGAGAACTCGAATAATGGCTGTTCGAACTGGCTGCCTTTAACACTGAATTTGTCCATTGGGTTTGGTTTCTTGGAAACGCTCATTGCATATTCCCAGTTTGCAGCTTCTGCTTCCTGTGTATGTGCAGGAACCATTGTAAGAGCTTTTTCCTTAGCCGGGCAGACATTTGCACAGCTTCCGCATCCAAGACAGTCAAGTGGAGATACCTGCATCTTGAACATGTACTGGTCAACGCCTTTGCCTTTACCTGCTACTGCACCAAATCCAGCAGGAGCTGCTGCATTTTCTTCAGCGGATAACAGGACTGGACGAATTGTTGCATGAGGACATACATAAGAACACTGGTTACACTGGATACACTTGGAAGCATCCCATGCTGGAACCATCGTTGCAACACCACGTTTTTCATATGCGGATGTTCCTAATTCAAAATGTCCGTCTTCTCTTCCAAGATACATACTAACTGGAAGGTCGTCACCTTTACAAGCGTTCATAGGCTGTACAATATTCTTAACGAATTCTGGTACTTCTTTAACATTTGTAGCTTCCGGTTCAACTGCGTTTGCCCATTCAGCAGGAACAGCAACTTCTACAGCACCGTCAACACCAGCGTCTACTGCCGCATAGTTCATGTTAACGATAGCTTCACCCTTCTTACCGTAGGATTTGTAGATAGCTTCTTTCATGTATTTAACTGCATCGTCAATCGGAATAATGTTAGCCAGTTTGAAGAAAGCTGCCTGAAGTACGGAGTTTGTACGGTTACCAAGGCCGATTTCTCTGGCAATCTTAGTCGCGTTGATTGTATAGAATTTAACGTGTTTCTGAGCAAGGGCTCTCTTAACGCTTGCTGGCAGTTTTTCGTCTAATTCTTCTGCTGTCCATTCTGTATTGAACAGGAATGTACCGCCGTCTTTAACATCGCCCAGCATATCATACAGGTTAATGTATGCTTCGTTATGACATGCAACAAAGTCTGCTGTTGTAACAAGGTATGTAGAACGGATTGGTTTTTTACCAAAACGTAAGTGGGACTGTGTAACACCACCGGATTTCTTGGAATCATAGTGGAAGTATGCCTGAGCGTACATATCTGTATGGTCACCGATAATCTTGATGGAGTTCTTGTTTGCACCAACCGTACCGTCGGCACCAAGGCCCCAGAATTTACAGCTTGTTGTACCTTCGCCGGCCACGTCAACCTGTGGAAGAACTGGCAGGGACAGATTTGTAACGTCATCCACGATACCGATTGTAAAGTTGTTCTTTGGAGCGTCAAGTTTCAGGTTTTCGTATACGGAAATAATCTGGCTTGGAGTAACGTCCTTAGAACCAAGACCATAACGTCCGCCGACGATTGTAGCCTGTTTTCCAGCTCTGTAGTATGCAGCGAGAACGTCCAGATATACTGGTTCTCCGATTGCACCATTTTCTTTATCTCTGTCGAGAACGGCAATCTTCGTAGCTGTTTCAGGAATAGCTGCAAGGAAAGCATCCTCTTTGAATGGTCTGTAAAGGTGAATCTGAACCAAACCTACTTTTTCGCCTTTAGCCATCATGTAATCAATTGTTTCTTTAGCGGCATCACAGACAGAACCCATAGCGATAATTACGCGGTCAGCCTGCGGGTCACCATAGTAGTTGAATAATTTGTAGTCACGGCCAGTCATAGCGCTGACTTTTTCCATGTATTCTTCAACAACTTCCGGAAGAGCGTCATAGAAACGGTTACGAGCTTCACAACCCTGCATGAAGATATCCGGGTTCTGAGCTGTACCACGAACAACTGGATGTTCTGGGTTTAATGCGTTCTTTCTGAATTCAGCCAGTGCATCGTAATCAACTAACTTAGCTAATTCATCATAGTCTGTACATTCAACTTTCTGAATTTCGTGAGATGTACGGAAACCATCAAAGAAGTGAAGGAATGGTACACGGCCTTTGATAGCTGCCAAATGAGCGACTGCAGCTAAATCCATAACTTCCTGAACAGAACCGGAACACAGCATAGCAAAACCTGTCTGACGGCAAGCCATAACGTCTGTATGGTCACCGAAGATGTTCAGTGCATGTGTTGCAAGAGCTCTGGCACTTACATGGAATACAGTAGGTAACTGCTCACCAGCGATTTTGTACATATTCGGAATCATCAGAAGAAGGCCCTGAGATGCTGTATATGTTGTTGTTAAAGCACCTGTGGAAAGGGAACCGTGTACAGTACCGGCTGCACCTGCCTCGGACTGCATCTCAACAACTTCTACAGTCTGTCCGAAAATATTCTTTCTGCCGTTTGCAGCCCATTCGTCTGTAACTTCGGCCATTGGTGAGGATGGTGTGATTGGGAAAATACCAGCTACTTCTGTAAACGCATAGGAAGTCCATGCAGCAGCAGTATTACCATCCATGGTTTTCATAACTTTTGCCATTTTGAAATAATCTCCTTTCATTTGTGTAGCATATCATAATGCAAAGCGCATTATATTCCAATGATTATTTTAATACAAGTTGAACAATTACGTCAAGGAATAAACGTATAAAAATTGTTCATATTTCAGAACAACCGCCAGAGTCTCTCACATGGCTTTGTCAATAGAGATATAATAAGAATCCGAATAGCCCTCGTAATAGTTAATATATACCTCGTATCCATCCGTATCGAAAAAGACATATTCATCCTTTTCGGCAGCGCCCCGCTGCTTCTGAAACTCCTTCCTGAACTTCTCACCGTTTCCGGTTAATGCCTGCATGGTAGACACGTAAAATTCTTCGGCCCTCTCGCTGTCACAAACGCTATAGCTGACTTCATGGAGCTTTTTGCTGAACGTATCCCAGGATATATTGTAATAATACCCGATATCCGTTTCCATATCATACATCCGCTCCTGTACAAAATATGTATATGAATAGTCTCTGCCATAATCGTATGAATAATTATTTGACGTATCCGAAAAATAAGAAATATCCACTCCGAGTTTTGACAATTCCGGTTCAACCGCCGCAACAAATTCATCGATTGTTACTTCCATATGTTCGATACCCGTACATTCCCTGCCCCCGGCCATCACCTCCTCATCGGTGTACTCTATGCGTTCTCCATCGCCATTTCCAGAATACCAGCCTCCGTCTTCTCCATAAATATCCTCTGTGTCCTCAACAACCGGATTCGGAACCGTCCCCGAAATACTTACCGAAGACCGCTTTTCCATATGACCGATTATCTCGGCAATCATGGATATCGCTGAAAAGGCTACCAATAAAATAATTATCACTTTGGCTCTTCCCGGCGGCCGTTTTTCCGAATCAGACATTCTATTCTGTACAGGTTCCCGGTAAACCGTGTATGGATTCTTCTTCACCTCGCCCTTTCCATCATCCCGGCTTCCGTCATCCCTGCGCTTCTTTTTTTTCTTATCTGACAGGGGCACCATCGTCACCGAGCCATCCTCATGATAATCATAATCGTGTTCCCCTGAGTCATAGGAACAATCCTGTCCCTTCATCGTATCCGTGTTATAGTGAATATCCAGATATTGTGGTTTCCATACAAAGGAATTACAATAATCACAGCGATGTGCTTTTTTCATCGGCTGGTCACATAAAGGACATATACGTACTTTCATTACACTGTTCTCGCTTTCTCTTCCAGATACTTATATTTTACAGTAAATATGCCTAATAAACAAGAGAATTTCTCTGGATAATTTCGACAATTTCACCTACCGCATTCAAACTGGCATCGAATTTTTTTTATTTTTATATTTTCTATTATTATATCACACATTCGCCAAATTGAGTATATATTTTTGATAAATTTCTGACAATTTTTACTATAAAAAAGGCGCATCCGCCGCAAAATTCTTTTCATTTTTGCAGAGGATACGCCAAATTTAATCTCAATTCGCTTCAAAAATGCACGCAGCCTTTTACTGTTTACTCGGCGTCTTTTTTACTGAAACTGATACGTCCCATCTTGTCTTTTCCAAGGCATTTAACCTTAATGACATCGCCGAGAGTAAGAATATCTTCGACACGATTTACACGCTTCTTATCCAGCTTGGATATATGAACCATACCTTCCTTACCCGGTGCAAATTCAAGGAAAGCGCCGAATTCTTTGATACTGACAACTTTACCTACATAAATCCTGCCCTCTTCAAATTCGGAAGCAATCATCTGTATCATTTCGATAGCCTTATCAATGCCTTCTTTTTCAACACCGCAGACAGCGACAGCGCCATCGTCGGTAATATCAATCTTAACACCGGTTTCGTCAATAATCTGGTTAATAATCTTACCCTTGGAACCAACAACATCGCCAATCTTCTGTGGGTCAATCATAATCTGTTTAATCTTCGGTGCATATTTGCCGACCTCCTTACGAGGTTCCGCGATAACCGGCGTCAATACTTCATTAATAATATATTCTCTCGCCTCTTTTGTACGGCGAATAGCTTCTTCGATAATCGGACGGGTCAAGCCATGAATCTTAATATCCATCTGGATTGCCGTAATACCGTCATGTGTACCGGCCACTTTAAAGTCCATATCGCCGAAGAAGTCTTCAAGACCCTGGATATCGGTCAGTACAACATAATCGTCATCCGTATCTCCGGTAACAAGTCCGGCCGAAATACCGGCCACCTGCTTTTTAATCGGGACACCGGCCGCCATCAGAGACATCGTAGATGCACAAATACTGGCCTGGGACGTAGAACCATTGGATTCAAAGGTTTCGGAAACGGTACGAATCGCATATGGGAATTCTTCAACGCTTGGAAGCACAGGAACTAAAGCCTTTTCAGCCAAAGCGCCATGTCCGATTTCCCGGCGTCCCGGTCCTCTGGACGGTTTTGTTTCGCCGACAGAATAGGACGGGAAATTATAATGGTGCATATACCGTTTGGAGGTCACATTAACATCGATGCCATCGATACGCTGTGCTTCGGACATCGGTGCCAGGGTGGTCACTGTACAAATCTGGGTTTGTCCGCGGGTAAACATGGCAGAGCCGTGAACTCTCGGAAGCAAATCGATTTCTGCAGCCAATGGACGAATCTGGTTTAAAGCACGGCCGTCCGGACGCTTATGGTCTTTCAAAATCATCTTACGAACGGTCTTTTTCTGATACTGATAAACAGCTTCGTCAATCAACTCCAGCCATTCTTCATTTTCAGCAAAGGCTTCGGCCAGCTTTTCTTTAATCTGGCGGATATTTTCTTCACGTACCTGTTTTTCATCGGTAAATACGGCCTCTTCCATCGCATCCTGAGGCACGATTTCTTTAATCGCCGCAAATAATTCTTCCGGAACGGCGCAGCTTGTATAACTGTGCTTTTCCCTGCCACATTCAGCCACAATACCGTCAAAGAACTTAATGATTTCCTGATTCAGTTCGTGAGCGGCGAAAATCGCTTCAATCATCTGTTCTTCCGGCACCTCGTTGGCTCCCGCTTCAATCATGATGACCTTTTCACGGGTAGAGGCCACAGTCAGAGCCAAATCGGATTTTTCTTTTTCCTCAGCCATCGGATTAAATACAAGTTTGCCGTCCACAAGACCAACCTGAGTTGCGGCAATCGGGCCGTCAAACGGGATATCTGAAATGGACACGGCAATAGCAGAACCAAGCATGGCAACCACTTCCGGATTCGCATCCGGGTCAACGCTCATAACCAGATTGTTTAATGTGACATCATTCCGGTAATCCTTCGGGAATAAAGGACGCATCGGGCGGTCAATAACACGGGATGTCAGCACCGCATGCTCGCTGGCCTTTCCTTCTCTCTTATTAAACCCTCCCGGAATCTTACCAACGGAATACATTTTCTCTTCAAATTCAACGCTCAATGGGAAGAAATCAATTCCTTCTCTCGGTTTTTCAGAGGCTGTTGCTGTGGAGAGAATGACAGTATCTCCATAATGAATAAATACGGCGCCGTTTGCCTGTTTCGCTACACGGCCAACATCGACACGCAGGGTTCTTCCTGCCAGTTCCATCGAATAACTCTTGTACTCTTTTGACATATTCAATCTCCTTATAAAAATATTGATTATTTTCACAGGAAACCATTCGAAACTACTGAAAAACATATGCCGCCGCATAACCTTCCAAAGATATGCGCATCGGCTTTCATATACTTTTCAGTGGTCTCGAGTAGAAGATTCCTGTGAAAGTTTGGATGCAAATAGTGGGATGGAAAGCTCCATCCCACTGTTTAAAATTATTTTCTTAAACCTAACTTCTGGACGATAGCTCTGTATCTTTCGATATCTGTCTTCTTGAGATAGTCGAGCATACCACGTCTCTGACCAACCATTTTTAACAGACCACGTCTGGAATGATGGTCTTTTTTGTGTACTTTCAGATGCTCTGTCAAGTCGCTGATTCTGGCTGTTAATAAAGCAATCTGAACTTCCGGTGAACCTGTATCTTCCGGTGTTCTTCCATAAGTAGCGATGATTTCTTTTTTCATCTCTGATGTAATCATAGTACAATTCCTCCTGAACTTAAAAAATGCCTCGTGCTAAGAACGGGTTGGAGTTTCCCACATCTGAACACGGGTTATTACTCATACCGCCATATTATATCACAGACAATTTTTATTGTAAAGACATAAATTCTCCCTATTTCAGCAGAAATTTGTAAAGGGTTTCCCGGTTATTACTTGCATTTTCATGCAAAATAAGCTAATATTGGGAATACATACTCTACAGAAAGAAGTGAATCCGATATGGAATTAAAATTATGGGGCGGACGTTTTACGAAGCAGACCGACAAGCTGGTACATAACTTCAATGCGTCCATTTCCTTTGACCAGAAATTTTATAAACAGGATATTGACGGCAGCATTGCCCACGTAACAATGTTGGCCAAACAGCAGATTTTAACCGATGAAGAGCGGGATACGATTGTTGCCGCCCTCAAAGATATTAAAAGTGAAATTACCGAAGGCACACTGGAAATATCCCCGGCTTATGAGGATATCCACAGCTTCGTGGAGGCCATGCTTATTGAACGCACCGGTGAGACAGGCAAAAAGCTTCACACCGGACGGAGCCGCAATGACCAGGTCGCCCTGGATATGAAGCTCTATACCCGCGACGAAATTAAAGAATGTGATGCCCTCCTTCGGGACTTACTTTCGGTCATTCTTTCTATTATGGAAGAAAATACGGAAACCTTTATGCCCGGATTCACCCATCTTCAAAAGGCGCAGCCCCTGACCCTGGCGCATCATTTCGGCGCATATTTTGAAATGTTCAAACGGGACCGGAGCCGTCTGGCTGATATTTATAAACGAATGAATACCTGCCCTCTCGGCGCAGGAGCCCTGGCCGGAACCACCTATCCTCTGGACCGGGACTATACCGCGAAACTTCTTGGCTTTGACGGGCCGACGCTTAACAGTATGGATTCGGTTTCCGACAGGGATTACCTTATTGAACTTTTAAGCGCCCTTTCCACAGTGATGATGCATCTGAGCCGTTTCTCCGAGGAAATCATTGTATGGAATACCAATGAATATCAGTTTATCGAACTGGACGATGCCTATTCCACAGGAAGCAGTATCATGCCTCAGAAAAAAAATCCGGATATCGCCGAGCTTGTCCGTGGAAAAACCGGTCGGGTTTATGGCGCTCTCATGTCCATGCTCACAACAATGAAAGGGCTTCCATTGGCCTATAATAAGGATATGCAGGAAGACAAGGAACTGACCTTTGACGCCATTGATACGACCAAAGGCTGCATTAAACTTTTCACCGGCATGATTCAGACAATGAAAATCAACAAACCCGTAATGGCTAAAAGCGCCCGCAACGGCTTTACCAACGCCACCGACGCGGCTGACTATCTTGTCAAACACGGCGTTCCATTCCGTGATGCTCACGGAATCATCGGTCAGCTCGTCCTTTACGGTATCGAAAACAACAAGGCTCTGGACGATATGACTTTGGAAGAATACAAGGCCATCAGCCCGGTATTTGAAGCGGATATTTACGAAGCCATCTCCCTTGAAACCTGTGTCAATACACGAAATACCATCGGCGCACCGGGGGTGGAGGCAATGAGAAATGTCCTCGCTCTTGAAAAGGAGTATCTTGACAATACACCGTCTTTGTGATATTTTTATTGTGTAATTAAATATGGATTCGTTAAGTTTATTTAGCAAATGCTTTATAAAAGGGGTACACCACCGCGGGTGTATCCCTTTTTGTGTTTAAAAAAAGATAAAGGAGGTATTTATCTGATGAAAGTTAATGGCGAAGCCGTCACTCTCTCCCAATCCATCTCACTTAAAGATTTTCTGGAAAGCTCCGGATATATTGCCGGACGCATTGCCGTAGAGCGCAATGGTGAAATTGTTCCAAAGCAAAGCTATGATTCGGTGATGCTCACCGAAGCGGATACGCTGGAAATCGTTCATTTCGTCGGAGGTGGCTGATGCTTACAAAAGAACAATATGACGCCATGCTCATTGAAAGACACGGCCGAGAGGTGTTTGATACACTGGCAAAGGCCTGCGTGGGTATCGCCGGACTGGGAGGTCTCGGCTCCAATATTGCTATGATGCTGGCCCGCAGCGGCATCGGACGCCTGCTGCTCATCGATTTTGACAGTGTGGAGCCAAGCAACCTGAATCGGCAGCATTATATGATTTCCCATTTGGGTATACCAAAATCCGAGGCCATTAAAGACTTAATTTTACAGGCCAATCCCTATATTCATCTGGATACCCGCTGCTTAAAGATTACCGGAGAAAATGCGCCGGAACTTTTCAGGGGCTGCGACCTGGTCTGCGAAGCCTTCGACAAACCGGAAGCCAAGGCCGAGCTGGTCAACAGCCTTCTTGAAAACTGCCCGGACCTACCTCTGATTTCCGGTTCGGGCATGGCCGGATACGGAAGCTCCAACACGATTCGCACGGAAAAAGCCATGAAAAACCTCTATCTGTGCGGCGATAAGGTCTCCGGTATTGAATCCGTCGGTTCCCTTATGGCTCCCCGGGTTCAAATCTGCGCTGCCCACGAGGCAAATATGGCTCTGCGGCTGCTTCTCGGAATTTCAGAAGTATAATTAATTTATTTACAAAAAAATCAGGAGGAAAATCAAATGAAAGATACATTAATCATCGGCGGTCACGAATTTAATTCCCGCTTTATTTTAGGTTCGGGAAAATTTTCTCTGGAAATGACGAAGGCCGTTATTGAAAACGGCGGTGTGGAGATGGCCACCCTGGCGCTGCGCCGCGCCAATGCAGGGGGCAAAGAAAATATTCTGGACTATATGCCAGAGGGCATCACGCTGCTGCCAAACACCTCCGGTGCCAGAAACGCCGAAGAAGCCGTCCGTATCGCCCGCCTTTCCAGGGAACTGGGCTGCGGTGATTTTGTTAAAATCGAAGTCATTCATGAATCAAAATATTTAATGCCGGATAACTATGAGACAATCCGGGCTACGGAAATTCTTGCCAAAGAAGGTTTTATCGTTATGCCGTATATGATGCCGGACCTGGTTGCCGCCCGGGCTTTAAGGGACGCGGGAGCGGCGGCGATTATGCCCCTCGGCGCTCCAATCGGCAGCAATAAAGGACTTTGCACCCGCGACTTTGTGAAAATGATTGTAGAGGAAATCGACCTTCCGATTGTCGTCGATGCGGGCATCGGCCGTCCTTCCCAGGCCTGTGAGGCCATGGAACTCGGCGTAGACGCCGTAATGGCAAACACGGCCATCGCTACGGCCGGAGATGTGGCCGCCATGGCAAAGGCCTTCAAGCTGGCCATCGAAGCCGGACGTCTGGCCTATCTTTCCGGCCCGGGACGAGTTCTTGAGTTTCGCGGTGAAGCATCCAGCCCTTTGACCGGCTTTATGGAAAACTAGGAGGCGTAAAAGCATGAAAGTTACAGCAACCGATTACATGAAATATCTGGATACAATGGAAGCCGTCGATTCAGACATTATGGATAAGGTATTGACCGCCATGAATCAATATGACTATCAACATTACACCGAGGCCCACGTCCGGGCTGCACTTGCCAAGGACGTTTTAAATCCGGAGGACTTTGCCGCACTCCTCTCTCCGGCCGCTTTTCCATTTCTCGAAGAAATGGCCCATAAAGCCCAATATGAAACCCGAAAGCATTTTGGAAACTCGGTGTGCATGTTCACGCCCCTCTATATTGCCAACTATTGCGAAAATGAATGTGTCTACTGCGGATTTAACTGTAAAAATAAAATTCACCGCGCCAAACTGACCTATGAAGAAATCGACCATGAGCTGGCAACCATCGCCAAAACCGGACTCAAAGAGATTCTCATTCTCACCGGAGAATCCCGCCATATGTCGGATGTGGAATATATCGGCGAGGCCTTAAAGCTGGCCCGAAAATATTTTTCAACAATAGGTATCGAAATCTATCCGTTAAACTCGGACGAATATCGATATCTCCACGAATGTGGCGCCGATTTCGTCAGTGTTTATCAGGAAACCTATAACCCGGTTAAATATGGACAAATGCACCCAAGCGGCCCAAAACGCATCTATCCGTATCGCCTGAATGCCCAGGAAAGAGCCCTGATGGGCGGTATGCGGGGCGTCTCCTTCGGCGCTCTTTTAGGACTTGACGATTTCCGCAAAGATGCCTTTGCATCAGGGATGCATGCGTATTACATCCAGCAGAAATACCCTCATGCAGAAATTTCTTTTTCCACGCCAAGACTTCGCCCTTACGTCAATAATGCGGAGAACAACCCGAATGACGTCCATGAACCTCAGCTTTTACAGGTCATGCTGTCCTATCGGCTCTTTATGCCATTTGCCGGAATTACCATTTCCACCCGGGAACGGGCCGGATTCCGGGACAATGTTATCGGTATGGCCGCAACCAAAATCTCAGCCGGAGTCAGCGTCGGCGTCGGCGGCCATGAAGAGGAAGCCAAAGGCGACGAACAGTTTGAAATTTCTGACCCACGGAGCGTCACCGAAGTTCATCAGGCCATCTTAAACCATGGATTACAACCGGTATATACCGATTATCTTTGGGTATAAATAGATTATTTCCCAAAAAGGGCGGAACCAGACCTTTGCTTTTGATTCCGCCCTTTTACTATACACGATTTATTTTTTCCGTTTCTTTGCAGGAGCCAATGGCGTACATTTAAAAATGCTGATTCCCAATGGCGGTACGATAATCTTTATCGAATCATCCCGGCCGTCGCACTCTTCGGCCTTCGACTGTTTTAATCTTGGATTTACATTACCTTCGCCGCCGAATTTTACCGCATCACTATTGAAAACCTCTTTGAATTTTCCGCGGAACGGTACGCCGATTTTGTAATCCTTACGTACAACCGGAGTAAAATTACAAACAATCAGCAATGTCTCATCCTTTTTCGACGTATTTCGTGTAAATACGACAATGCTTTCATCGGCTGAAATATTATTAATCCATTCAAAGCCTTCCGGTTCATCGTCCATCGCATACAATGCCGGATAATCTTTGTAAAAATGAATCAATTCCCGCATATAATCCTGCATCTTCTTATGCATTTCATGCTCCAGCATGAACCATTCCAGACTCTTTCCCTCGTTAAACTCAGTGAATTGGGCAAAATCCTGACCCATAAACAGAAGTTTCTTCCCCGGATGGCACATCATAAAGCCGTAAGCCACCCGAAGATTTGCAAACTTGTCCTTATATTCGCCCGGCATTTTTCCAATCATAGAAGCCTTTCCGTGAACGACCTCATCATGGGACAATACAAGCATAAATTTTTCACTGTAAGCATAAATCATACTGAACAAAAGCTGGCCATATGCGCCCTTTCGAAACAATGGGTCCAGCGCCATATAGCCAAGGAAATCATTCATCCAGCCCATATTCCATTTCATATCGAAACCGAGACTGTCGGCTTCCACCGCGCCGGTCACCTTCGGCCAGGCCGTCGATTCCTCCGCAATCATCTGGACCTCCGGATTCCGTTTTTTCATCATCGAATTCAAATGCTTCAAAAACTCAATGGCTTCCAGATGTTCCTTCCCGCCATACATATTGGCCACCCATTCGCCGTCATTTCGTCCATAATCCAGATAAAGCATGGAAGCCACCGCATCCATACGAAGACCATCCACGTGATATTGTTCCACCCAGTACATGGCATTGGCAATAAGGAAGTTGCTGACCTCTTTGCGGCCATAATCAAAAATCAGGGTCCCCCAATGCGGATGTTCGCCGCGCCTCGGGTCCGGATGTTCATAAAGCGGGCCGCCGTCAAATCGGGCCAGGCCGTTCAAATCCCTCGGAAAATGCGCCGGCACCCAGTCCAGAATGACGCCTATATTATGCTGATGAAGATAATCCACAAAATACATAAAATCTTCCGGCGTGCCATATCTGGATGTTGGCGCATAATACCCTGTCACCTGATAGCCCCAGGATTCATCCAACGGATGTTCCATGACCGGCATAAGCTCCACATGGGTATATCCCATATCCGTCACATAATCGGTCACCTTTTCGGCCAACTCCCGATAATTATAAAAACCGGCCGGCTCAACAACTGTTTCATTACCGTCCGCATCCGTTTCAACCACAGCATCCGGTCGCATAAAGCCCGCTAAGTGAAGTTCATAAACAAACTCCGGCGTCTCTTTTTTAGCCAGTTTTTTCCTCTGAGATATCCATGCTGAATCCTGCCATTTATGACATTTTTCGATATTATAAACAACCGACGCATTTTCCGGCCGCATCTGCATCAATGTTCCGTATGGGTCCGATTTTAAAACGACGGTATCGCCCTTTACCTTAATCTCATATTTATAAATTTCGCCCTCTTTCAGACCCGGAATAAACAATTCATGAATATCCCCGTCCCGGCGCTGCATCGGATGGCGGCGTCCGTCCCACTGGTTAAAATCTCCAACAACACTGACACGGATAGCCTTCGGCGCCCAAACAGCAAATCTAACGCCCTTGACTCCGTGAACGGACATCGGATGCGCTCCAAGGACCTTATAGATTTCGTAATGGATTCCGGCCTGAAATTTCTTTATATCCTCAATCTGAATTGTGGCAGGAAACGCATAGGCATCCCGGCATTTCACCGTATGTCCGTCCTCGTAAGTCACACGATAATGATAACCGGGTATCGTCTCCTCCGGAAGAAGAATGGCAAAATAATCCGCATCCACTTCCCGCATTTCTGCAGCTTCCTTCCCTTTTACAAGAATTTCACACTTCGCTGCCCCCGGAAAATATGCCTGCACAAGAACGCCCTCATCTACCTTATGCGGCCCTAAAATCTGCTTTGGACGGTCATGCTCCGAATAAATAATCGCCTCTATTTCCGGCCATTGCATGTACCCCAATAATTTATCCTCCATAACAAACCCTCCTTTTTATAAAATCCGCAGCTCCTTTATTTCTTCCCATTACATTATAGCTATAGTATACCATATAAAAATACCTCTGAAAAGTATTCTCCTTTCAGAGGTATTTCACACATTTTATTTTGATTGTTTTATTTAATCACGCGAACCTTTACAACGCCATCCAGAGCGTTCAAAGCCTGAACGGCTTCATCGGCAACAGCGGCTTTTGTATCCGCCAAAATATACATCCAGTCGCCCTTTGTACCGCTGACAGTCTTTTCGATTTCACCGATGATACCGGAAAGCTTTTCGTCAACGCCCGCGGATGCCTTGCAGCATACGGAAATACGCCCAGCCGCTGTGCATGCGCCAAGGTCTGCGGCCGGATAATTTACGGAGTTTTTAATATTACCGTTTTCAATAAAATCACGGACTTCCTTCGCAGCCATAACCGCACAGTTATCCTCAGACTCTTCGGTGGAAGCTCCAAGATGAGGCATTGCAATAACGCCGTCCATATTCGCTGTTTTCGCATTCGGGAAGTCTGTTACATATTTTGCAACTTTTCCGGCTTTGATGGCTTCTTCCATAGCATCATCATCCACAAGAACGTCTCTTGCATAGTTTAAAACGATAACGCCGTCTTTCATCTGCTCGAAAGCAGCTTTTCCAACCATCTTCTTTGTAGAATCCATAGCCGGTACATGAATCGTAATGAAATCGCTGTTTTTATAAATTTCATTAATATCATCTGTCGTTGCAACAGTTCCGGAAAGCTTTGCTTTCATCGCATCATTCAAAAACGGGTCATATCCGGTAACAGTCATTCCAAGGGCATCACAGGCATTGGCAACCATCGCACCGATAGCGCCCAGACCGATAACGCCGATTTTCTTGCCGAGAATCTCTGTTCCGGCAAAAGCTTTTTTCGCTTTTTCCATCGTTTTGGAAATATTTGCATCGCCTTTATTTTCCGTAACCCAGTTGGCGCCGGCAACCACATTACGTGTTGCCATGAAAAGTCCGGCAAGAACCAGTTCCTTAACGCCGTTGGCATTGGCTCCCGGAGTATTGAAAACAACAATCCCCTTTTCAGCACATTTATCCAATGGGATGTTATTGACACCGGCTCCGGCTCTGGCCACTGTTAAAAGGCCTTCCGGCAAATCCATATCATGCATGGCCGCACTCCGCACCATAGCTACCTGAGCATCCGCAAAATTTTCAGTTTTTTCGTAAGCATCGGTAAAAATATCCATTCCGATAGCGGCAATTGGATTTAAGCAATTAATTTTATACATTTTGAACACCTCTTATTTATTCTCAGCAGCAAATTTCTTCATGAATTCAACGAGAGCCTCAACGCCTTCATATGGCATGGCATTGTAAATGCTTGCCCGCATACCGCCAACAGTACGGTGGCCTTTCAGATTTTCAAATCCGGCTTTCTTTGATTCGGCAACAAATTTATCTTCCAGCTCTTTATCGCCGATAACAAACGGAATATTCATCATGGAACGGTCCTCTTTCACAACTGTTCCTTTATAGAAATCCTGGGAATCCAGATAATCATAGAAAAGCTTTGCTTTCTTTTCATTTTTCTCTTTCATTGCTTCCAGGCCGCCGTTTTTCAAAAGCCATTTGAATACTTTACCGCAGATGTAAATACCATATGCCGGCGGTGTATTATAAAGAGAATTATTATCCGAATGGATTTTATATCTCAGCATATTTGGCGTTCCCGGAAGAATATCTTCCGTAATTAAATCTTTCCGGATAATACAGATAACCACGCCGGCCGGTCCTACATTCTTCTGGGCGCCTGCGTAAATCATACCGTATTTAGACACATCCACTGGTTCGGATAAGAAGCAGGAGGACTGGTCAGAAATCAGAATCTTGCCCTTTGTATTCGGAAGTGTTTTATATTTGGTTCCATAAATTGTGTTGTTTTCACAGATATACACATAATCCATGTCATCTGTAATCGGTAAATCGGAACAATCCGGGATATAAGAGAATGTCTTATCTTTGGAGGATGCCAATTCTACAGCTTCGCCAAAAATGGCTGCTTCTTTCCATGCCTTTGTTGCCCACTGTCCGGTAATTATATAACCGGCTTTGCGGTTTTTCATAAAGTTCATCGGAACCATAGCAAACTGTGTGTTTGCTCCGCCCTGGAGGAAAAGTACCTCATAATTATCAGGAATGTTCATCAATGTTCTCAAATCAGCCTCTGCCTCATTAATAATTGTTTCAAAAGCCTTGGAACGATGACTCATTTCCATAACGCTCATACCTGTTCCCTTGTAGTCCAACATTTCATCTGCTGCTTCCTGCAAAACTTCCACTGGTAAAACAGCCGGTCCTGCTGAAAAATTCCATACTCTGCTCATTTCTCTTATCTCCTTTTCTTTTAATAATACATTACTTTCTTATCATATCCTCTTCCGAAAATGCTTCAGAAATTGAAGCTCCCGGAGCTACCATCGGCCATACCTTGTCATCACAGTCGATAAAACAGTTAATGACAACCGGGCCATTGGCTGACAAGGCTTCCTTCAACGCCTCGGTCAGCTCTTCTTTATTTGTGACATTCATGCCACGGCAGCCACAGGCTTCCGCAATCTTCGCATAGTCAAAATCACCATTTAAAATGGTGCTGGAATATCGTCTTTCATAGAACAGTGTCTGCCACTGTCGTACCATTCCCAATACACTGTTGTTAAAAATCACTTCAATAATCGGAATATTATATTTCGAAGCGGTAAGTAATTCATTAAAATTCATTCGGAAACAACCGTCACCGGCAATATTAATGACCGTTTTTTCCGGACAGGCCACTTTGACGCCAATACTTGCGCCGAGACCATACCCCATTGTCCCAAGGCCGCCCGAAGAAATGAATTTTCTAGGTGCATCATATTTATAGAACTGAGCGGCCCACATCTGATGCTGACCGACTTCCGTACAAATCACTGCATCCCCATGGGTCATCTCATAGATTGTCTCCACAATCTGAGGCCCGGTCAAACGGTCTTTCGGATATGTCAGCGGATACCGTGTTTTTAATTCATTAATATACTGCATCCACTCTCCATGTTCCATCTGATTTAACTGGGCACTTAACTTTCTTAAAACCAATTTTGCATCGCCTGCAATGCAATGGTTCACCACAATATTTTTATTGATTTCCGAAGCATCCACATCAATCTGAAGAATCTGCGCCTTACTTCCAAAGGTTTTCGGATTTCCAATGACACGGTCAGAAAATCTGGAACCTACGACAATAATCAAATCGCTCTGATTAATTCCATAATTCGCCGCTTTTGTACCGTGCATTCCGAGCATTCCCACATAAGCGTCATCCTTTCCGTTGAAGGCTCCCTTCCCCATCAGAGAGTCTGCCACCGGAGCGTCAATTTTCTTCACAAACCGACGCAGTTCTTCCGATGCATTGGCCAGCGTAACACCGCCGCCAACAAATACAAACGGACGTTTGGAATGGGCAATCATTGTCACAGCCTTTTCCACATCGATTTCATCGATTAAGGAAGCATCCGGGCAAATCGGTTCCGGCTTTTTATATACATATTCCGTCTTTGCCGCTGTGACGTTCTTCGTAATATCAATAACAACAGGCCCCGGACGGCCGCTCTGGGCTATCCGGAAAGCCCGGCGGATAACATCCGCCAGCTTCGTAACATCTTTTACTATAAAATTATATTTCGTTACCGGCATTGTTACCCCTAAAATATCTACCTCCTGAAAACTGTCTTTTCCAAGAAGATTCAATCCGACATTGCAGGTAATCATAACCACCGGAATCGAATCCATATAGGCCGTTGCAATTCCCGTTACCATATTCGTGGCTCCCGGACCGGAAGTGGCAAAACAGACGCCGACCCTGCCGGTCGCTCTGGCGTAACCGTCTGCCGCATGGGAAGCTCCCTGTTCATGGGATGTCAAATAATGGGTAATCTCATCTCTATGTTTATACAATTCATCGTATACATTTAAAATGGCACCGCCAGGATATCCGAAAACCGTGTCCACACCCTGCTCTTTCAGACATTCAATCACAATTTGTGCGCCTGTCAATTCCATACAATTACCTCTTTCTATTTCGCTTTCGGTATTTCAAGAATTGCTCCTCTGTTACCGGAGGTTACCATTGAAGCATATCTTGCCAAGTATCCACTGGTTACTTTAGGTTCCCGCGGCTGCCATTTTGCCCGACGGGCTTCAAGCTCTTCATCGCTGACATCCACGTTAATTGTATTTGCAGGAATATCAATCTTAATGATATCTCCTTCTTCAATAAGTGCAATCGGTCCGCCGACGGCCGCTTCCGGCGACACATGACCGATAGAAGCGCCTCTGGAAGCACCGGAGAATCGTCCGTCGGTAATTAAGGCCACGCTGGCTCCAAGTCCCATACCGGCAATGGCTGATGTCGGGTTAAGCATTTCGCGCATACCCGGACCGCCCTTCGGCCCTTCATAACGGATAACAACAACATCCCCCGCAACAATCTGTCCGCCTTTAATGGCAGCAATCGCATCTTCCTCACAGTCAAATACGCGGGCCGGTCCTTCATGAACCATCATTTCAGGAACAACGGCGGAACGTTTAACAACACAGGAATCCGGCGCGATATTTCCTTTCAATACGGCTATACCGCCGGTTGGACTGTATGGATTGTCAATCGGCCGGATAACCTCCGGATTCCGGTTGATACAGCCTTCAATATTTTCTCCGACAGTCTTTCCTGTCACTGTCATCAAATCTGTATATATCAGACCCTTTTTATTTAATTCATTCATCACTGCATAAACGCCGCCGGCCTCATTCAAATCTTCCATATACGTATAACCAGCCGGAGCCAGATGGCACAGGTTCGGTGTTTTTGCACTGATTTCATTGGCAATATCCACATTCAGTTCCACGCCGGCTTCATGGGCAATCGCCGGAAGGTGAAGCATACTGTTTGTGGAGCATCCGAGAGCCATATCCACAGTCAGCGCATTCATAAATGCTTTTTCTGTCATAATATCTCTCGGGCGGATATTTTTTTCAAGCATTTCCATAACCTTCATACCTGCATGCTTTGCAAGACGGAGGCGTTCCGAATAAACAGCCGGGATGGTTCCGTTTCCCTGAAGGCCCATACCTAAGACTTCGGTCAGGCAGTTCATGGAATTTGCCGTATACATGCCGGAACAGGAACCGCAGGTCGGGCAAACCTTATTGACAAATTCATCCACCTGTTCTTCCGTCATCGTTCCTGCCGCATAGGAACCAACAGCCTCAAACATACTGGAAAGGCTTCGTTTTTCACCGCTGACACGGCCGGCTAACATCGGGCCGCCGCTGACAAATACCGTCGGGATATTCAGGCGGGCCGCCGCCATCAAAAGTCCCGGAACGTTCTTATCACAGTTCGGCACCATGACAAGGGCATCGAACTGATGTGCCGTAGCCATGCACTCGGTAGAATCCGCAATCAAATCTCTTGTCACAAGAGAATATTTCATACCGATATGTCCCATAGCGATACCGTCACATACAGCAATGGCAGGGAATACAATTGGCGTGCCGCCAGCCATGGCAACACCCATTTTTACGGCATCGACAATTTTGTCAATGTTCATATGCCCCGGCACAATTTCATTATAAGAGCTGACAATGCCAACCAGAGGTCTTGAAAGCTCTTCTTTTGTCATTCCCAGTGCATTAAATAATGAACGCTGAGGCGCGGACTGCATTCCCTTCGTTACAACATCACTTTTCATTATCATTTTCCTTTCTTAAAGTGTTAAAGTGTCACGAACAATGTATTGTTCACAGTATACCACATATTTTTTTAAATGCAATGCTTTTGTACTATTTGATACTTTTTAATACATTTTGTATTAAATTGGAAATTGTTTACAGCCTTTCTGCAATCGCATCGCCCATCTCCTTACATCCGACAAGTCGGCATCCGTCGGACATAATATCCACAGTACGGTAACCGTCTTCCAGTACCTTCTGTACGGCCGCTTCAATAGCATCGGCCTCCGCATCCAGATTCAGAGAATAACGGAGCAGCATCGCTGCGGAAAGAATCGTGGCAATTGGATTCGCCTTGTTCTGTCCGGCAATATCCGGCGCGGAACCATGGCTTGGCTCATAAAGTCCAAGACTGGTCGCACTTAAACTTGCGGAAGATAACATTCCGATAGAGCCGGTTACCTCACTGGCTTCATCCGAAAGAATATCTCCAAACATATTTTCAGTCAGTATAACGTCAAACTGACCCGGATTTTTTACAAGCTGCATTGCGCAGTTATCAACCAGCATATGGGAATAGGTAACTTCCGGATAGTCCTTCGCAACCTCCTCCACAACCTTACGCCACAGACGGGAAGAATCCAATACATTTGCTTTATCTACGCTGACTACATTTTTACGGCGCTTCATTGCCGTCTCAAAACCTTTAATGGCGATACGACGGATTTCATTTTCATCGTAGGTCAACGAATCATAAGCCTTCAAAACGCCGTTCTCCTCTACGGTTTTTCTTTCCCCAAAGTAAAGACCGCCCGTCAGTTCACGCATGATAACCATATCAAATCCGTCTCCGATGATTTCATCTTTTAACGGGCAGGCGTCTTTAAGCTCTTTGTAAAGATAGGCCGGACGGATATTGGCAAACAGTCCGAGAGACTTGCGCAGTTTTAAAAGTCCGGCTTCCGGTCTCAAAGACGGCTCCAGCTTATACCATGCAGATGTGGTCGTATCTCCGCCGATGGAACCTAACAGTACCGCATCGCTGGCTTTGCATGTTTCGATAGCTTCATCGGTCAGCGGAACACCTGTGGCATCAATAGAACAGCCGCCCATAAGAACCTGGGTATAGTTGAATGAATGACCGAATTTTTCTGCCGCCTTATCCATAACCTTCATAGCTTCTGTGACAATTTCAGGGCCGATACCGTCGCCCTTAATGACTGCAATATTAAAATTCATTTTCCTCTTCCTTTCGTTATTGACTAAGATACCACGGAATTAGTCGTTTTTCAACGACTGATTCATGTAATTGATTAAACCGCCGGCAGCAATTAATTCCTGCATAAATGGAGGGAATGCCTCGCCTTTATAAGATTCATTTTTTGTACGGTTATAAATCATACCATTATCAAAATCAATCTCCACCTGGTCTCCGGCTTCAATCTTTTCTGCCGCCTCTTTACATTCGATAATCGGAAGGCCGATATTGATGGCATTGCGGTAAAAAATCCGTGCAAAGGTCTCCGCAATAACACAGCTAATGCCGGAAGCCTTAATAGCAATCGGCGCATGCTCACGGGAAGAGCCACAGCCAAAATTCTTGCGGGCTACCATAATATCTCCCTCTTTTACTTTTTTAACAAATTCCGTATCGATATCTTCCATACAATGGGCCGCCAATCCCTTCGGGTCGGTCGTTGCCAAATGTCTGGCCGGAATAATAACGTCTGTATCTACATTGTCACCATATTTAAAAACTGAACCAAATGCTTTCATTATTCAAAGTACCTCCTTAATCTAATTCACACGGGCAGGAAATTTTACCTGTAATTGCACTTGCTGCGGCAACTGCCGGGCTGGCCAGATAAATTTCAGATGTCACATGACCCATACGTCCAACGAAGTTACGGTTTGTTGTGGAAACACATCTTTCGCCTTCCGCAAGAATCCCCATGTATCCGCCAAGACAAGGGCCGCAGGTCGGTGTACTTACGATAGCTCCGGCTTCGATAAAGGCTTTAATATATCCGGCTTCCATAGCATCCAGATAAATTTTCTGAGTGGCCGGAATAACAATCACACGAAGGCCCTTTGCAATCTTACGTCCCTGCATAATTTCAGCGGCGATTCTCAGGTCTTCCAGACGTCCATTGGTACAGGAACCAATAACCACCTGGTCAATGGCGATATCGTCTATTTCATCAATCGGATGTGTATTTTCCGGCAAATGCGGGAAGGCAACCGTCGGTTTTAACGCACTCAAATCAATCGTATAGGTTTCATCGTACTCAGCATCCGCGTCCGCTTCAAATATTTTATACGGCTTGTCGCTGTGTTCCTTCACATAAGCCAGCGCCTGGTCATCTACAGGGAAAATCCCATTCTTTGCTCCGGCTTCGATGGCCATATTCGCAATTGTAAAACGGTCATCCATGGAAAGATACTGAATACCGTCGCCTACAAATTCCAGTGAACGATACAGGGCGCCGTCCACACCAATCATACCGATTAAGTGCAAAATAATATCTTTACCGCTTATCCATTTGGCCGGTTTTCCTGTCAGAATCACTTTAATGGCCGAAGGCACTTTAAACCATGCTTTTCCTGTGACAATACCACAGGCCGCATCCGTACTTCCCACACCTGTGGAAAATGCGCCGATAGCGCCATAGGTACAGGTATGAGAGTCGGCGCCGATAATTGTATCACCGGCTGTGACAATCCCTTTTTCCGGCAAAAGCGCGTGTTCAATCCCCATCTCTCCAACCTCATAAAAATGAGTCACATCATTGGCCCGGGCGAACTCACGCATACATTTACAGTTCTGCGCGGACTGAATATCCTTATTCGGCGAAAAATGGTCCGGAATCAATGCCACTTTATCCTTATCAAAAACGCCTTCTTTTTCAAATTTAACCATTTCATTAATAGATACCGGTCCTGTAATATCATTTGCCAATACCATATCCAGATTGGCCATAATCAACTGTCCGGCATGAACTTCCTCAAGTCCGGCCGCAGATGCTAAAATTTTCTGGGTCATCGTCATTCCCATGATAATTCCTCCTTGATTTCTCTTTTTATTTCATAATTAGTTATTGATAGAATATCACATTTAGAGCTATAATAGAAATACATATTGCGAATATTTATTATGAAATATAGTTATGGAATATCATTCCATTTGGCAGGAGGTACATTTTATGGAACAGCATTTATCCCTGTACCGGATTTTTTATACGGTAGCCAATACGGGGAACATTTCTCAGGCCGCCAAACAGCTTTATAACAGCCAGCCGGCCATCAGTAAATCCATCAGCCGCCTGGAAGAAAGCCTTGGAGTAACACTATTTTCAAGAAGCTCCCGGGGCGTAACGCTGACAGAAGAGGGCCGGATTCTTTACCAGCATGTCCGTACTGCTTTTGAAGCCATTGACACAGGTGAGGAACAGATTCGCCGGATGACGGCTCTGGATATGGGCAATTTGCATATCGGCGTAAGCAACACACTCTGCAAATTTATCCTGCTTCCCTATCTTCAATCATTTATTGAAGCCTATCCACATATTAAAATATTAATTTCCTGCCTGTCCTCTAACCAAACGCTGGCTCTGCTGGATTCGGGAAAAATTGATATTGGTCTGGTGGCTCACCCCGAAAGTCTTCGAACATTGGATTTTCATTCACTCGGAACCATTCAGGATATTTTTGTGGCTTCGCCGTCCTATCTGTCGAATCTGGATTTAGAACCGAAGGAGATGCACAGCGGCCGACAGCTTTTTGAGAAGGCTACGCTTATGCTTTTGGACAAACATAATATGACCCGTCAATACATTGACGACTACCTGACTACCAATCATCTCCAGACCCATCACACGATTGAGACAACCTCGATGGAACTTCTCATTGAATTTGCAAAAATTGGCCTGGGCGTTGGCTGTGTCATCAAAGAATTTGTCCAGGAAGAACTGGAAAGCGGTCAGCTTGTCGAGATTCCGCTGGATATACCGATTCACCGCAGAGAAATCGGTTTTACTTATATAAAAAAACGTCAACAGGAAAAAGCGGTTCAACATTTTATCGACTTCTATAAATCTGCAAAGGAGAAATAAACATTATGGAAAACTTTATATTCAGCTTAAATGCAACAATTCCGATTTTTTTAATTATTATTCTTGGCTGGGTCCTTATGCAAATCGGAATTTTTAATAAGGAATTTACCACCGTTGCCGACCGGTATGTATTTAAAGTGGCTTTGCCCCTGCTTGTCTTTAAAGATATCGCCACCGCAGATATTTATGAGATGTTTAATTTAAAATTCGTTCTCTTCTGCGCCATCGGAACAACGCTGATGTTTGTCGGCGTCTGGCTGTTTGCTCACTGGTACTGTAAGGATAAATCCATGGTCGGCGCTTTCACCCAGGCTGCGGCCCGGGGCAGCGCAGCCATCCTCGGAATTGCCTTTGTAGAAAATATTTACGGCAATTCAGGTATGGCGCCGATGATGATTGTCTCGGCCGTTCCTTTATATAATATTTTTTCTGTTGTTATTTTGACCTTCGGCGCTTCCGATGCGGATACGGCGAACCGAAGCGGGAATATTAAAAAAGCATGTATCAATGTCATTAAAAACCCGATTATTATCGGTATTCTGGCCGGCTGTATTTTTGCCTTTTTCAGAATTCCGATTCCAACAATCCCATTAAAAACCATAACGAATATCGCCGCTACGGCCAGCCCGATAGCCTTGCTCGTTGTCGGCGCTACTTTTGAAGGGCGAAAGGCTCTGGCAAAAATCAAACCAAGTCTTGTGGCAACCCTGATTAAACTGGTCATTCTTCCGGCCATCTTCTTCCCGTTTGCCATCCTTTTTGGTTTCCGCAACAGTGAATTGGTCGCTATCCTTGTCATGCTCGGCTCACCGACCACGGTAAGCTGTTATATTATGGCAAAAAATATGAACAACGATGCGGTTTTAACCTCAAGTATCGTCGTCATGGCAACCCTTTTATCCTCCATATCACTGACGGCGTGGATTTTTATTCTCCGCAGTTTCGGATTAATTTGAAATTTTTAAAATGACATGTTAAGATGAACGAGGCAAATGCCGACAACCATAAAACAGAGAAAGGATTTGTATCTATGACACAAGCAAATCATTATGATGCCGACAGTATTTCGGTTTTGGAAGGCCTGGAGGCCGTCCGAAAACGTCCCGGAATGTATATCGGCAGCGTTTCAAGAAAGGGACTGAACCACCTGATTTATGAAATCGTAGATAATGCGGTGGACGAACATCTGGCCGGTTTCTGCGATTTGATTCATGTCACTTTAAATAAAGACGGTTCGGCCACCATTGAAGATAACGGCCGCGGCGTTCCGGTGGATATGCACGAAAAAGGACTTCCGGCGGAACGTCTTGTATTTACCACCCTTCATGCCGGCGGTAAATTTGACGATTCTGTATATAAAACGAGCGGCGGTCTCCACGGTGTTGGAAGTTCCGTCGTCAACGCATTGTCCGAGTGGATGGATGTGGAAATTTCAAGAAACGGCTACATCCATCACGACCACTTTCAACGGGGAATTGCGGATATCGAACTGGAAAACGGACTGCTTCCAACGCTCGGAAAAACCCGAAAAACCGGAACCAAGATTTCTTTCCTTCCGGATAAAGAAATTTTTGAAAAAACCCGTTTTAAAGAAGATGAGGTTATCAGCCGTCTCCACGAAACAGCCTACCTGAACCCGGAACTGACGATTATTTATGACGACCTTCGGGACAACGCTTCGGAACATATGGAATTCCACGAACCGGACGGCATTATTGGATTTATTAAAGATTTAAATAAAAACAAAGAAACCGTCTGCGACGTTATTTATTTTAAAGGCGAGGCCGAAGGAATTCAGGTAGAAGCGGCCTTCCAGTATGTCAATGAATTTCACGAAAATGTTCTCGGTTTCTGCAACAATATTTACAATGCGGAAGGCGGTACGCATATCACCGGCTTCAAGACAGCCTTCACAACCGTTATGAACGCTTATGCCCGGGAACTGAATATTTTAAAAGAAAAAGACAGCAATTTCACAGGCGCCGATATCCGAAACGGTATGACTGCCATTGTCTCTATTAAGCATCCGGACCCGCGGTTTGAAGGACAGACAAAAACCAAGCTGGACAATCAGGATGCCAATAAAGCGACCGGAAAAATCACCAATGACGAACTGCCAAGATATTTTGACAAGAACCTGGAAACCCTGAAAAATGTCCTGGTCTGTGCGGAAAAAGCGGCGAAAATCCGAAAAAGCGAAGAACGGGCAAAAACGAATCTTTTGAGCAAGCCAAAATTTTCCTTTGACTCCAACGGTAAGCTGGCCAATTGCGAAAGCCGTGATTCGGCCATTTGCGAAATCTTTATCGTGGAGGGCGATTCGGCCGGAGGTTCGGCAAAAACTGCCCGTGACCGTCATTATCAGGCCATTTTGCCCATCCGCGGTAAAATATTAAACGTAGAAAAAGCAAGTATCGATAAGGTGCTTGCCAATGCGGAAATCAAAACAATGATTAACGCCTTCGGATGTGGCTTTTCTGAAGGCTACGGCAATGATTTTGATATCAGCAAGCTGCGCTATGATAAAATTATTATCATGGCCGATGCGGATGTGGACGGCGCTCATATTTCCACACTTTTGCTCACCCTCTTCTACCGCTTCATGCCGGAATTGATTTTCGAGGGCCATGTCTATATTGCCATGCCGCCGCTCTACAAAGCCATGCCGTCAAAGGGTAAAGAAGAATATCTCTATGATGATGAAGCCCTGGCCAAATATCGCAAAAGCCATAAGGGTAACTTTACCTTACAACGATATAAAGGTCTCGGAGAAATGGATGCGGGACAGCTCTGGGAAACCACATTAAATCCCGAAACAAGGGTTTTAAAACGGGTCGAAATCGAAGACGCCCGGATGGCTTCGGACGTTACCGAGCTTTTAATGGGCAACGATGTCCCGCCGCGAAAATCATTTATTTACCGGCATGCCCATGATGCCGAACTGGATATTTAGGAGGTGAACTCATGGGAGAAATTATCCGTACTGAATACTCGGAAATTATGCAAAAATCTTATATCGACTATGCCATGAGCGTTATCATTGCCCGTGCCCTTCCGGATGTCCGGGACGGTTTAAAGCCGGTTCAGCGCCGGACACTTTACGATATGTACGAGCTGGGTATCCGCTATGACAAGCCCTACCGTAAATCCGCCCGTATCGTCGGTGATACGATGGGTAAATATCATCCCCATGGTGACAGTTCCATCTACGAATCTCTCGTCGTCATGAGCCAGGATTTCAAAAAAGGAGAACCACTGGTGGATGGCCACGGCAATTTTGGTTCCATCGAAGGCGACGGCGCCGCCGCCATGCGTTACACGGAAGCCCGTCTGCAGAAGCTGACCCAGGAAGCCTTTCTGACAGACCTTGATAAAAATGTCGTTGATTTTCAGCCAAACTTCGATGAAACAGAAAAAGAACCGGAGGTCCTTCCTGCCCGAATTCCAAATCTTTTAATCAACGGCGCGGAAGGTATTGCCGTCGGCATGGCAACCAGTATCCCTCCCCACAACACAGGGGAGGTTATTGATGCGGTTCTGGCCTATATGAAAAAGCCGGACATTACCACCGAGGAATTATTAAAAATCATGCCCGGTCCTGATTTTCCAACCGGAGGTATCGTAACAAATAAAGATGAACTGCTTTCTATTTATGAGACCGGACAGGGTAAAATCAAACTCCGCGGTAAGGTGGAGGTTGAAAAAATCAAAGGCGGCCGTGAACAGCTTGTCATTACGGAAATTCCTTACACAATGATTGGCGCCGGTATCGGTAAGTTCTTAAATGATGTCTACGCTCTTGTCGAAAGTAAAAAGACAAATGACATCGTCGACATTTCCAATCAATCTTCCAAAGAGGGCATCCGTATTGTTCTGGAACTGCGCCGGAATACGGATGTTGAAAATCTGAAAAACATGCTTTACAAAAAGACCCGTCTTGAGGATACCTTCGGTGTCAATATGCTGGCCGTGGCCGGCGGCCGTCCGGAAACCCTTGGTCTGAAAGCAATTATTGAAAATTTTCTTGATTTTCAGTATGACATCAACACTCGTAAATACCGGCATCTTTTAGTCAAAGAGCAGGAAAAGCGGGAAATCCAGGAGGGCTTAATCAAAGCCTGCGATGTGATTGACCTGATTATTGAAATTCTCCGCGGCTCAAAAAACATTAAACAGGCGAAAAGCTGTCTGGTAAACGGTATCACAGAAGGCATTAAATTTAAAACGAAAGCTTCGGAACGGGCCGCGAAAAAATTACAATTTACAGAAAATCAGGCCACGGCCATTCTGGAAATGCGTCTCTATAAACTCATTGGTCTGGAAATCGAATCTCTCCGTAAGGAACATGAGGCGACATTAAAAAATATTGCTAAATATGAGGATATTCTGGAAAACCATTCCAGCATGTCCCGGGTCATCACAAAAGAACTTCAAAGCTTCCGCAAATCCTACGCCCGTCCGAGAAGAACTCAGATTATCAATGCCAAAGAGGCTGTCTTTGAGGAAAAGAAATTTGAGGAAATGGAAATTGTATTCCTGATGGACCGTTTCGGCTATTGTCGGACCGTAGATGTTTCTACCTTTGAACGCAACCGGGACGCCGCTCTTTCGGAAAACAAATATATCATCCAATGTATGAACACGGATAAGCTCTGCCTTTTTACGGATGCAGGTCGTATGCATATGATTAAGGTATCGGCTCTGCCCTATGGTAAATTTCGGGACAAAGCCATCCCAATTGACAATTTCGGTAATTATAATAGCAGCGAAGAAAGCCTCGTCTATGTGGATTGTCTTACAAATATCGTTCAAAGCCGCCTGCTCTTTGCTACCGGACAATCTATGTTTAAGCTGGTAACCGGCGAAGAATTTAATGTGACCAAACGAACCATCGCTGCAACCAAGCTTTCGGACGATGATAAAGTCATCGCCGTCATCCCTTCCGGCGACGCCACGCATGTGGCGCTGCGGACAAAAAAGGGTATTTTCCTTCGATTTGACATCAGTGAAATACCCGAAAAGAAAAAGGCGGCGCTCGGTGTCCGTGGAATTAAACTTTCCGTCGATGATGTTGTTGAAGAGGTTTACCTGCTTAATAAAAACGGCGAGACCCTCATCACTTATAACGATAAAACCATCTCTTTGAACAAACTGAAACTTGGACACAGAGATACAAAAGGCACAAAACTACGCATATAAACCCATTATTCTTTAAGGAGCATGTCATCCCGATATGCTCCTTTTATATCTACCTGGACGTACCTGCCCGGCGTTTTCTTTTTTTAGCCTTTTTTCTTTTATTCTTCCATAACAGAAGCAAAATTGACGCCGACACAAGTCCCAGGCCGGCCGCCTTTACCGGATGCATCCCATCTCCCGTTTTTGGCACATCCGTAATTTTCTTAAAATGTATTGTCTGATTTTTATCATCGATATCTTCATGCATTGCCAGAAGATGTCCTTGTGAATCCAATAATTTTTCAAAAACAACAATATCTCTGCCGCCCAGCTTCGACGCTTCAAAGGTAAACTCTACCTCTGCTGTTCCGTTGGATTTCTCCGCTCTAAAGACCGTCTCGCCCACAACTTCCCCATTATCTGTAAGAAGTTTTGATTTACTCTTTTTATCCATAAGAATACCGGATATCTTATATTCCTGTCCCGGAATTAAATTTGTGTAGGATACTGTATCAACAACGGTAATTTGCCCTTTTGCATCAACTTCTTTCTTACCGTCGGCTTTATGCACAGCCTTTGTCTCAATCCCGATTTCAACAACTTCCACTGTCTGCTCCTTATCCTTAATGTCTGTATGGACTGCAATCTCTTTTTCTCTATAGTATATATACTCAAAAGCAACGATTTTTTCTCCGACCAGCGTTCTTGCATTGAAGGTAAAATTCAATTCAATTTCACCATCTTCAGTTTTTGGTATAAACGTTAATTCGGCGTTCACCTCTTTGCCCCCATCCATGAATGGCTTCCCCGTGGATTTAAGCATCAATACGCCTCTTACCATGTATTCTTTGCCGGGTATTAATCCCTTATAGACAACTTTATCAACAATCGTTTCTTTTTCCCGATTGGTGATTATCGAATCACCGTCCTCCTTATCGGATGCCTTTGTATGAATTTCTATCGGCGTATTCGTGATAGTAATTTTCCCTGTTTCTTCACCATCTATCCGACCATCCTCTGCTATAATAAACTCCCGAACTTCATCATCCGGAGCATAACCATAAAAACTCCTTGTCTCCTGAATACAATAAGTTCCCGGTACGAAATGTTCAATTTCAATGACGCCGTTTTTATCTGTCGTAAATAATTGTTCCTCCAGTGCCTCCGTATTGTCCCCATTTTCCTTGCTTTGTTTCTTCCATATTTTAAACGCAACGTCTGAAAGCGGTTTCTCTGTTTTCGAATCTACTTTTAATATTTGTATTTTCGTCGGTTTGTTTTTTATTTTCACTTCACACAAAACCACCGGCGTCTCCTGGTCTTTTTTACAGGATAAGACAGCGCTGTATCCATCTTTATTTAAAATATAGCCCTCCGGCTGTTTTGTCTCTTTAATTTCATACTTTCCTAAAAACAACATTTTTGATTCACCAATCCCCTCCTTTGTCGTTACGGTATCCGCAACCTCTCCTTTTCTGAGCCAAATCGTGCCGTCCAAAGTTACAATATCTTCAGCCGCTATGATGTGAAACTCTGCACCGTCAAGTAAATCTCCGGTTTCCGAATCGCTCTTTTTTATACGGATTTTCCCCATGACCGGTTCATCAAAATACTCAATAACCAACGGTTCCTCCCAGGTGGAGGCCCCGGTCACTTTAAATTCGAGAAGTTCCCCTTTTAAATAACCCTCCGGGGCACTTATTTCCTCCAAGTAATAGGTTCCCCGTTCAAGCGGACGCGGAAAAGTAAACTGTCCTTTTTCATTTGTAATAAAAGTATCAATGCACATAGCTGATGGATAATAAGTTGTCATTGAAATCGGATTTTTCTCAATATCCAACAACCGGAATTCAACCCTCGCTGCGGGAATAACCTTGCCTGTACTTTTATCCTTTTTCACAACCGTCACCGGACTTGTGATAAGCTTGTTCTCTTTATAAATGCCTTTTAATGTAACACCCTCCTCAGAAACAGTGACTTCAAATGGTTCTACCGGTTTTACATTATCCGGATATTTTGTTTCTGTCACAATATATGTATCAAAAATCAGGCTGCCCCTTGGTTCTTCCAGGGAAAATGTAGAGGCCCGTCCCTGCTCATCGGTCGTAATTACTTTAACTACGTCACCTGTAGTTTTTGACGTAAAGGTAAATTCAACTCCGGAAAGGGGAACGAGATTTTCATCGTCAACATCCGGATTATCCCGAAACTTGATAATTTCCACATCACCCCGGATAATATCTTCATCACTGGTTACCTTATACTGAAATACAGACGATGTCTCATCGATTGGTTTTGCAGCATCCACAGTATATACTGTTTGATTTACAAGATAACCGACGGATGAAACGGTTTCCCTTATTTTGTATATATCTAACGGCAGTTCTTTTGAAAGGGCATGTCCCATATTATCTGTTATCAATACATCCACAACCTCATTTTGAGAATTGATGACCTCATACTCCGCCCCTTCCAGACTTCCGCTCCCCTGGGGTATTCCTGTCAGGTTTTCACTATCCACCTTGTCCAGCTCTATTTGTATTTTCTGCGGCGTCTCCGAAATCTCCGGATAATTATAGGCAGGCACATTCTGCGAATCCCCGGGAACAATTTTTCTCACAAAAACTTCATCGTTTATAAGATATCCTTCCGGCGGTTGTATCTCCCGCACTGTTATGGTTCCAGAGGGCAATACCGTATTTCCCTCGGAATCATAATAAAACCCATCGCCATCATTTTTATAATCATCACTCAATTTGCAGAATCCGTCTTTATCCGTTTTTAATATCCACCGTCTTTCTGGTGTATATCCGGACATTTCCGGGTTCGTATCCATCTGTACACTATAAAACTCAACTTCAAACAAAGCGCCCTCTAAAAATTTACTCCCGGAAGGTATATTTGAGTTTGTTTCCGAGTCCAGCTTTCCCAGAACAATTTCAATCAGCTCCGTTTTAGGAATATCCGTTACATTTGCCGTTACCGTTTCACCTGATATAACGGTTACATTACATGACGACGCATCCACATAGAACCCCTGGGGTGCGGAAATTTCTTTAATTATATATGTACCAACGGGAATATCCGTTAATTGCCCCCGCCCATTTTCATCCGTTGTAATCCTTCCGATTTCCTCACCGCCGGAATTATAAATGCCGTAGACAGCGCCGGCCAGCGAATAAAAAGCATTATTTTCGGTGATTGCCGCATCGGACGAGGTCTTTATAATTTCGATACTTCCTAAAGAAAGCGGTTCCGGCACCTGTACGGACGTCGTCTGTTCCGCATAAACCGTTACCCCAAAACTCTCCGTATTCACGGCAAATCCCTTTGAAGGGGTTATTTCTTTAATTGTATAATTTCCTTCTTCCAGTTCTTCCGATAGGGCATGTCCGTCGGCATCCGTTACCAACCGTCCCACTTCATCCTGAGCAAAATTATAGATTCCAAATACCGCACCGCTCAAATCATAATTCATATTATTTGCCGTAACTGCCTCATTCGCCGAATACTTACAAAGCTCAATCCATCCGTTTTTCGGAGGATGATATTCGACCCATGCCACATCCTGACGATATCCGCCATACATATAAAACAATTTTGAATGGTCAACAATCTTTTTCACTTCCGGATTATTATTATAAATGTCGAGGCAGGCCTGTACCCAATTGTCCAACTGGGCTACATGTTCATTGTACAAGCCTACGCCCGGACCTGCGCCATACAAATATCCCAGCGTGGCATGAATATAACCAAAGGCCGCCGGTAACTTTGCACCGCTGTTATATTCGTCAGTTCCCGGCCATATTCCCGCATCAAAGCCATATTGCTGTGCTGGTCCATACATTCCCAGACAAATGACCAGCTTAATATGAAAATTATCCACCTCATATACCGTTCCATTTCCAGACGGGTCCGGGGCGTCAGGCTGCAGACAATAGGCATAATGCAGCGTTTCTCCATCTCCGGATACATTATAGCGATTTGTAAATCCGCCGTCATAAACAGATGTATATGAACCGGCAGATACATAAAGTATCTGGCCATGATAAGAGAAAAGAGAAATCTCTGGATGAAGAATAACATTCATTTCATCCTCACTCTCGGCAAAATAACCCTCTCCAATCTCCTCTTTCCTCTCATCCTTGGCAATTCCTTCGTATTTCCCTTGCGGCGGTTCATCTTCACTTTCCTGCCCTTCATTTTCAGTCTCTCCTTTCCCACTCTCTATCGCTGCTTCATTCGTCTCCGATTCAGATTTATTCTCTGTCACAGTTTCAAATCCAGCCGCTGTTTCTGAGCCTTCTATCGTTTCTGTTTCATCCCAGACCTCTTCTATCGTTTCCGTTTGGGTCTCCTTAGCATTTGTGAGCAATGATAATGGTTGTGAAAACTGAAATATACATAATATGGCAACCATTATTTTAACAATATTACGCTTTGATTTTTCCAATAATTCTTCTCTCCCTTCTGTTGTAAAATAAAAGCGTTTCAGGTTCTTGTCGCTAAATATCCCTCCTTATTTGTGTGTTGTTTCTTCATTCTTTTTGAAAAAGTTGCTTTGAACAAAGCTTTGAATAATAGATTTTGGTTGGCCAGAGGGGCCTTCCTGATATGCTTATTTTATCATGACAAACTCTTAAGTTTCAATGATTATCTATCGACAGTTTTCGCAGAAAAATATGTATATAGACACAAAAGCCCCCGGCCGGAATCTTTCATTGATTCTGACCGGGGACTTCCCAGTTTTATCAAAT